>NZ_JAHRFC010000041.1:0-26674 GCF_020883015.1 Microcoleus sp. CAWBG640 | reverse complement strand
AATTGTTCGACTCCGGCTCCGCTACCTACGGATTGATAGTTAATTTGTACTTTGGGGTTGATTTTGTTGAAGTCTTGAAACCAACGCTGGTACAGGGGAGCGGGGAATGATGCGCCGGCTGCGGTGAGGGCGACGTCTGAGGCTAGGGCGAGTTTGCTGGGAGTAGCAGTGCCGGTGGCTGCAACGGGGGAAGCGCCGGGAGTGGCGGCGCTGTCACTGGGGCTGGGGCTGCTGCTTGTGGTTGTGCTGCCACCACCACAGGCTGCTAAGCTGAGGGCGATCGCCATTGCTGAGATTGCCGTCGTCAGCCGGTTGGAATTAATCATGTTGATACGAAAAATCATGGGTGTAAAGTTTTAGACGCTATACAGGGTGTCGGGCCCTAGCATAACGCTCGAAAGTAAAGCTTTGGTTAAGATTGTTTACATTTTACACTAAATTAAATTTTTAGTTCAAAACAAACTTGACAGTTTTGGAGCAATAAGATATTTGAAAGGGTGGGGACTGCACTGTCTCAGTGACTTTAAAACTGTTTAACCACTAGCGATAGAGCGGAAAACTAGCGTCGCATTCTCCGGTATCGTGACCCAAATAACGTAGTCAGTTAAGACTTAGGCTGGTCAGAACAGCTTGCGAGAGATTTCTCTTACAAGCTCAGTGGCTTTAGCCCTGAGTTCCTGACAGTGAATTGTAAAATATCCCGGAGAGAGAACCAGAAAACCCTACAATGGTGATTGTTTTCATAAGGTGCAAGAAATGGTGCAAGCGCCACTGCCAACATTTTCTCAGAGTTCGATCGACTTGATGTCGGAAAAATTACCGCTGCAACAACGGTTAGATAGCCTCGTAGAGCAAATAGTTAAAGGATATCGGATAGGTAGAGACGAAGCCCTGGCTTTGACAGCAATAGAGGGTCAAGAAAATATTTTACTGCTGTGCGAAGCAGCCGATCGCGTGCGTCAAGCTTGCTGTGGCAATACGGTAGACTTGTGCAGCATCATTAATGTCAAATCTGGTAACTGTTCGGAAAATTGCGGTTTTTGCTCTCAGTCGGCTCACCATCCGGGAGAAAATGTCCCGATTTATGGCTTAAAAACCTCCGATGAGATTTTAGCCCAAGCCAAGGTGGCCGAGGAAGCCGGGGCGAAAAGATTTTGTCTGGTTTCTCAAGGGAAAGGGATTAAACATAACAGCCCGAAATCCTCGGAATTTGAGCAAATTCTTGAGACAGTGCGCCGCATTATTCAGGAAACTAATGTTAAGCCTTGCTGCGCTTTGGGAGAAGTGACTGTCGAACAAGCTCAAGAATTGCGAGCGGCGGGAGTAACTCGCTACAATCACAATTTAGAGGCGTCTGAGCAGTTTTTTCCGAATATTGTGACAACTCACAAATGGAGCGATCGCACTGCTACGATTAAGAACTTAAAAGCAGCAGGCATTCAAGCTTGCAGCGGTGGAATTATCGGCATGGGCGAAAGTTGGCAAGATAGAATCGATTTAGCTTTGTCTTTGCGCGAGTTAGAGGTTGAGTCAGTACCGGTGAATTTGCTATCTGCTAGAAAGGGTACACCTTTGGGTGATTTACCTCCACTAGATCCTTACGAAGCATTAAAGGCGATCGCAATTTTTCGATTAATGCTTCCAGAGCAAATCATCCGTTATGCTGGAGGTAGAGAAGCCGTCATGGGAGAACTACAACACCTCGGCTTAAAAGCTGGAATTAATGCTATGTTAGTCGGACATTATCTGACTACTATGGGTCAACCCGCAGAGCAAGACCGAGCCATGCTTGAATCCCTCGGACTTCAAGGTGGCGAAGCACCAATTCCCGGCAGTTTTCCTGGTTAAATATTGAGTGGGTAATTTTGAGTTAAATTCATAATAGCCAGAACCCCAACTTCTTTAATAAGTTGGGGTTCTAACATATATCTGAGAAATGCTATATGTAACTGTCAACTGTCAACTGTCAACTGTCAACTGTCAACTGCTAAAATCGAATGCCTGTTCCCATAGAACTAATTTGGGCTTTTATTGGTTTACTCCTAACGATAGGAGGCGCGTTTTTTCCTGCCTTTGTTACTACTCCAATTGGGTTTTGGGACAATCGAGGATTTCAGGCTTATTCTTTAGGAGTCAACTATCAAATTGGAGCCGTTTTGCTGGTAGGCTGCATGGGTGGTAAAAATGCGGCTGCTTTATCACAAATTGCCTATATAATTTTAGGACTAACTTTGTGGCCAGTTTTTTCTCAAGGCGGCGGCATTGGCTATATTAAAGAACCTGCTTTTGGTTATTTACTGGGTTTTATTCCCGGTGCTTGGGTGTGTGGCTGGATGGCTTTTAAGGTGGCTTCGCGTCTGGAATCTATTGCTTTTAGTTGTTTGTGCGGCTTGTTTACAATTCATGCGATCGGCTTAACTTATCTGGTTTTAAGTCACTTGTTAGTGCTAGCCACCAGAACCACAAGTTTGTTTGAGCAAATCCTGAAATATTCAGTTTATCCTTTGCCTGGACAGTTGGCGGTAGTTTGTGCGATCGCATTACTGTCATTTGTTTTACGTCGAGTCATGTTTTATTAATGGTAAAATAATAGAAAATTTAGCCTATAGCCTAGGGCATAGGGAATTGGTAATTGTGCAAAATTGGGTTATACTGTCATTGCGAAACGGGAAAATAATCTCGCTGCGGTTGGGATTGCTTTCCTGCACTGCATCCTCCTCGCAATCACCCGCGAGATTTGAGTAAATTCTCCCATGCCCGATGCCCTATGTTCTACTTTCTAATTCATGCGTTTTAAAAAAAATCCCTGGTTCTGGGTTGCTGCTATTATCAGTCTAGTTTTAGACCATCTGACTAAATTTTGGGTGGTGCAAAATTTTGAATTGGCTGTTCCTCCGCAAACACAGCCACTGTTACCGGGCGTGTTTCACTTCACTTATGTTGTTAATACTGGTGCGGCTTTTAGTTTGTTTAGCAATGGTGGGGCGATTTGGTTGCGCTGGCTGTCTTTGGGCGTTAGTGTGGGATTGATGGTACTCGCTTGGTTCGGACCACGAATTAATCGCTGGGAACAAGCTGGCTATGGCTTGATTTTGGGCGGTGCACTGGGAAATGGGATCGATCGATTTGTGTCGGGGTATGTGGTGGATTTTCTCGATTTTCGCTTGATTCGGTTCCCAATTTTTAATCTGGCTGATGTTTTTATTAATGCTGGAATTATCTGTTTGTTAATTGCCACTTTCCACAGTCCACCTCCTCGAAAAAAGGACGAAAAAGATTATATTTCCGAAAATACTTGAATAAGTGAATCAATTAGACACCTCCAATAATTACTAATGACTTCTAATCCCTTTGTTGAAGAACGCTTGCTATTTGCCCCAGCAACCCCCGATGTTGACGCTATCCAGACGATTTTTGCTTTTCCCAACGAGTACACGGTTGGTATTACCAGTCTGGGCTATCAAATAGTGTGGGCAACTTTGGCAGTGCGCCCAGATATTGAGGTTGGTCGTTTATTTACTGATATCCACGAACCACTTCCGAGAACTCCAGAATTACTGGGATTTTCTTTTTCTTGGGAACTCGATTATGTGAATATTCTCAATTTATTGGAATCTCTAGAAGTTCCAATTTGGGCAACTAAACGAACAGATAGTCATCCTATAGTCTTTGGTGGTGGTCCGGTTTTTACTGCCAACCCCGAACCTTTCGCTGATTTTTTTGATGTGATTTTGCTCGGAGATGGCGAAAATCTGATTGATAATTTTATAAATGCTTTTAAAGAAGTTCGTACCGCTGACAGAAAAACTAAATTGCGCCATTTAGCACAAGTTCGGGGAGTGTATGTTCCCAGTTTGTACGAAGTGACTTATCTGGATGCCGCGGAGGGTATTCAATCAATTTGTCCCCTGGATGCAGCAATTCCCAGTGTGGTTGAAAAACAGACTTATCGTGGCAATACTTTATCTGCTTCTACTGTGGTGACATCCAAGGCTGCTTGGGAAAATATTTACATGGTGGAAGTGGTTCGGAGTTGTCCGGAAATGTGCCGCTTCTGTTTGGCAAGTTATCTGACTTTACCTTTTAGAACTGCGAGTTTGGAGGCTTCTCTAATTCCGGCAATAGACCGCGGTTTAGCTGTCACAAATCGCTTGGGTTTGTTGGGTGCTTCCGTGACTCAGCACCCGGAATTTGAAGTTTTATTAGATTATTTAAATCAGCCTAAATACGATGGTGTACGGCTTAGTCTTGCTTCAGTCCGTACCAACACGGTGACGGTGAAACTTGCGGAAATTTTGACCAAAAGAGACAGCAAATCTGTGACGATTGCGGTGGAAAGTGGCAGCGATCGCCTCCGCAAAATAGTTAATAAAAAGCTCACCAATGAGGAAATTATTCAAGCTGCTATCAATGCTAAAGTTGGAGGTTTAAAGGGCATTAAACTCTACGGCATGGCGGGAATACCGGGGGAAGAAATGGAGGATTTAGAGGCGACTGTAGCCATGCTGCGGGCTATCAAAAAAGCTGCCCCCGGTTTGCGCTTAACTTTTGGTTGCAGTACCTTTGTCCCGAAATCTCACACTCCTTTTCAGTGGTTTGGAGTCAATAAAGATGCAGAAAAAAGATTGAAGTTTTTAGATAAAGAATTGCGGAAGTTGGGATTAGAATTTAGACCGGAAAGCTATAACTGGTCTGTGATTCAGGGTTTGTTATCGAAGGGCGATCGACGCTTGTCTAAGCTGTTAGAATTAGTGCGGCATTACGGCGATACATTGGGCAGTTATCGGCGGGCTTTTAAGGAGTTGCGGGGACATTTGCCTGACATGGATTTTTATGTTTTCCAGGAGTGGGAATTGGAGCGGGTTTTGCCTTGGAGTCACTTGCAAGGACCGCTGCCCGAAGCGACTTTGAAGAAGCATTTAGCTGAGGCGATGACTCATACAAAAGGATATGAAAATTCACTAATTCGCGTTTAGTAAATTAGATTATCAAGGAGAACTGGAAAAATGACGACTGGTTTGAAAAATCCTAGTAGCTACTACATTGAGATCATCACGACTTTTCCACCGCGTCCAATTACTTGTGAAGCTGAGTTAATCGCTACACAAAATCGGATTGATTCTATTCTGAGTCGGAGAAATTTGACCCAAGACGATCGAGATTACTTAAATGTACTGGGTACTCTTGTTTATGATTACGAACAAAAATGTGAGCCAATGCCTGTTTTGAAAGGTATTGCACTACTGAAAGCGTTAATAATTGAAGACAATATTCAAGAAAAAGATTTGGTGGATATTTTTGAATCTGATTTTTTTGTATCTGAGGTTATCAATGAAAAGCGGGAATTAACGGCGAGTCAAATTAAAAAATTAGCTACTTTTTTCCATCTTTCCCCTATGGCATTTCTTGAGTATAATTAGTAGATTATGCAAATTATGAGTCCGCCTTGGCAACCAGTTTAAGATAAGATGAGGAGCGACATACTATCATACAATTATGCCAGAAGTCCAACCCAGGGAAATTCAGCGTTATGTTGCCGTAGACGGTCAAGTGCCGTTTGATAACTGGTTTGATTCGCTCCGAGATAGCAAAATTTCAACAATTATCAATAAAAGACTTAACCGAGTTATTTTGGGGAATCTGGGAGATTGTAAATCACTTGGAGAAGGAGTCTTTGAATTAAGGATAGACTATGGCCCTGGTTTCCGCATCTATTTTGGGCAAGTAGGAACAACAATTATACTTCTTCTGTGCGGAGGAGACAAAAGCACTCAAGACCGAGACATTCGCCAAGCAATAGAATACTGGACAAATTATAGGAGTTAAAAAAATGCCTAAAAGTTTACCGTATCATGACTTTTTGATAGCACGCCTAAAAAGCCCCAGTTATGCGGCAGTCTATCTGGAAACTCATTTTGAATTAGATGAAGGTGAAGAACCTGACGAAGCATTGCTCAGACTTGCTCTCAGCGATGTAGCAGAAGCTCTCGGTCAATCAAAAATGACTCCAGAACAATATGAATTGCACTTAAAAAAACTGGATGAATTGCTGTCTGAACAAGGAAGTGATGCGATTTATAGTTTGGGAACTTGGCTAAAAGCTCTGGGATTGAAACTAACTGTTGCTGTTTGTACTGAGACAGAGGATAATGATGTAAATGCTGATATTCCAGCGCAATTAACTGTTTAGTAAGATTTGAATAATGCCTAATTTTAGATATTCATCGCTAATTGATGCGACGGTTGAAAGTGTCTGGAACTTTCACGAAAGACCGGATATTTTGCAAATATTAACTCCGCCTTGGCAACCGGTGAAAATCATTCGCCGGGAGGGCGGACTTGGTGTGGGTGCTGTATCGGAATTTCGTCTTTCATTGGGGCCGATTCCGGTAAAGTGGGTGGCGACTCACACTGAATGCCAACAGTATAGGTTGTTTGTTGACGAACAAACTGAGGGACCGATGGCCAGTTGGATTCATCGACACGAGTTTACCACAGAAAATGGTAAAACTAGATTGACAGATGCGATCGCCTTTTCGATACCCGGTGGCCCGATGGTCGATCTATTATTAGGTTGGTGGGTGGAAATGCGACTAACAGATATGTTTCGTTACCGCCACGAAGTTACCAAGAAAGAGTGCGAAAAAGATGCAAACAACGGCTGAATATTACTGTGCTTTTTGCGGCGAACCGAGTACAACTTTTGTTGATATCAGCGGGGGAATGGAGCAATCATACATTGAAGATTGTCAAGTTTGCTGTCGCCCGAATGTTCTCTATATCAGAATAGATGAAGATACCCTTGATATTGAAATAGACACTGACTATCAAGAATAAGTGACTATCAAAATGTATGAATTTGATTTGAATTTGAATTGGTATAATTCATGAATTTTGAAGCTGCTGCTTCTACGAAAGCCCGAAAAATTCGAGAGTTTAGCAAACATTTTGGGGACATTTCCGGGTGCCATTGAATTGCAATCATCCACGGGTGATTTTGATACTCCATTGCTTCTACCAAAGTGTCAGAAGCCTCGGCTACAATTCGCCAATCGGATGTTACTTTCCGCACAGCTTGATGATGCCAAGAAACAACGGTTGTGGAAGTTGTTCCCATAATTTTTGCTAGCCGACTGTTGGGTTCAATTTCAATGCTATGCTCGATCGCACGAGGGGGAATTCCCGCTCCATGACTCACTTCCTCTCCGTAAGCATGGGGTACGTGAGTCACCAAACTACCACCGCTAGCTACATTCAGCATTTGCATTCCCCGACAAACTCCCAAAACAGGTATGTCAGCTTTGAAAGCTAGTTTGGCTAAGGCTAGTTCAAAGTTATCACGTTCTGCATCGATCGCATAAACTGTGCGATCGATCGTACCGCCATAAAGTTCTGGATTAATATCTCCGCCACCGGAAAAAATCAAACCATCTACTATATCAAAAATACTAGCTGGATTTAATTGATTGGGCGGCAGTAAAATCGGGATGCCGCCAGCCGCTTGCACGGCATCAATATAAGATCCATTTAAGCGATATTCGCCTGCTTGACAGCGGTTATATGTAGTGATGCCAACGATGGGAAATTTTTTCATGTTGTGGAACAGGCCAGAAAACCTGTTTCTAGTATGATGACATAGAGTCCTAAAGTAAACTGATAATTGTCAGCCATGCTGTCTAATTTGTAACAGTTTGCACTGTATTTTCCGGCAAAGACTGGCGCGTACACAAATAAACTAGAGGGCCAAACAAAGGAACTAATGTTACCGCCCAAAAAACTGTACTATTGT
The DNA here is from genome assembly GCF_020883015.1 of Microcoleus sp. CAWBG640. Lineage (NCBI taxonomy): Bacteria > Bacillati > Cyanobacteriota > Cyanophyceae > Oscillatoriales > Microcoleaceae > Microcoleus > Microcoleus sp. CAWBG640. Next base: position 18,885 of record NZ_JAHRFC010000041.1, on the reverse strand, counting down.
GCATTCCTCGGCGCGCCATGTCATCTCCCAGCAATGCCGGAAATAACAGGGAAAGCATACAAAAATCTAAACTCATTACATGAATAAAGCGGCTAGTCTGCCATTGGCTAATAAAATCTGACCAATCGCCTGTTGTCAACCCAAAGGCAACTAAAGCAGCAGCGCCTAATGTTAATATAATTCCCGTAAACCGGGAGTCTAATACCTTTAAAAAAGTATTTTTATTTCCCATAAATTCGGAATTTGGTTGCCGTAGGGCTAAATAAGGCAATAAGGCAAATGCACCGACACCAAAGGATAAAATGGCAAATAACCAGGCTGGTATTTTTTGTCCTCTACCGTCAGCAAATAAGACGCAACTATAGATGATTGGCCACACGCCCATGATATTGAACAACGCGACAATTAAAGGGTTGATTTCTGCTATTTTCCCGGTGGAAAGATTGGTAATTAAGGTCAATGTTTCGGGGCTGTCGGGAGGTGCAAATACAAAAGCGTAGGTGCTAAAGGCTATCCAAATCAGCCAAAAACCAATTTTTCTGAACATATTTACTCTTTTACTCATTTCTGCGGTTACTACTATCATAAATCAGAATCCTCCTATTTTCCAATCTGCGGCTAGTTGGATCTGCTGTTTTTTTAGGTTAGCGGAATTACTCCGATCGCCTTTTTGCCCAAATACTAATTTTTATGCTTAAATTTTTGCATAAATTGGCGATCGATCCAATCTTTCCAGTACCAGAGTAGCCGGGATTCCCACATCCAAGAGCCACGAGAGGCGATCGCCTTTTTATTCCCAGTACCAATTAGCCCTAAATATTGGGCTTGTGGTGCAAAGGGTTTTAGCGGTTTGGCTAATAAAAATCGCTGCAAATTTTCAAATAAAGGCGGGCCCTGCCGCACCGCAAATACTCCTGCTTTGGGGCGCGGATAATTAATCATCGTGCAGATATCCCCAGCGGTAAATACATGAGGGTGAGACACAGATTGCAAGTAATCATTGACTTGGATAAACCCGTTGGAGTCCGTGGCTAAACCCGATGTTTTTATCCAATTAGCTGCGGAGGCTTGTGTCACCCAAAAAATACGATTTACGTCTAATCTTAATCCGGATTCACAGGCAATTTCGTAATTGGGTATGTGGCATTCTGAACTTTTATTTTTGTCAATTATTTTGGTGTTTTTGATACCCACCACTTTTTCCATTAAGTGCAGTTTGATACCGCTATTAATGATAATCTTTTTGAGGCGATGACGTACTCTTTGGTTGTGTTGTGGCATTAATTCCGCACCGCTGTGAACCAAGTTAATTTGATAATTATCGGTTTTTCGAGCCAGACGAGATTGCATATTTAATGCTAATTCTACACCGCCGGCACCACCACCCACAATGGCAATATTCAAGGGTTGATTTAGATAATTTGCTGGGGATGTAATTAACTGATTCCAGTTAGCTAAAAACTCCGGTACTGGTTTAGCTGGAATTGCATATTCGTTAGCACCAGGTACGGATAAAGTCGCGGGAGTGCTGCCGATGTCGATCGAAAGCAAGTCAAAACTAACGGGGGGGCTATTTTGACAAATTACTTGATTTTTGTTAAAGTCGATCGCGATCGCCCGATCGACCAATATCTCGCACTGAGTAAATTCACAGAGAGAACGCAAATCGATGTGACATTCATCATAACTGTAAAAACCCGCAATGTGTCCCGGTAGCATCCCCGAATAGGGTGCGTACAGCACGTCGGTAATCAGAGTCAAATGCACTCCCGACAGCGGTTTCATGCCGAACATTTTCAATACAATAGCATGACTATGACCGCCACCAATTAAAACTAAATGTTGTGGCATGGATATTTCATGTATCAATATTAGACATCTCCCATAATTTCTGTGAGGAGTAGGGTTAGACATCCAGCCAGCCCTTGACAGCCTTTTTGGGACAAGTATATTATAGTTGCCCAAAGTGCGATCGCATCTAAGCGATGTCGCGATTTCACTCAACCAATTAGCAAATCAGCACAAATGGTTGTAGACTGTAGAACGACTAAATTTCATTAGCAAATTATGCCAGGGTGTGTTTCGATAACCGTCTCCAGAAAAGCCTGTCAATGGCTGGCTTTCGGGCTTACCCCACCATCATTTTTGGAGATGTCTAAGAACTAACTCACCATTTAACACTATGACATTAGGCATCATTCCTCGCGGTTGGCTGCGATCGATTAAACCTATTCTCCCGCTTTTATTTGCCATCTCCTTCATGATAGCACTGCTAGCGAACAACTTGATTCCGGCGATCGCCCAGCAACCACGTCAGGAAATTCGCGGAGTTTGGATGACAACAAACGACAAAGACATCCTCAGAGATCGGCGCAAAGTAACAGAAGCAGTCACCAAACTCAAACAGTTAAATTTCAACACTATTTATCCCGTAATTTGGAATTCTGGCTATGTGATGTATCCTAGTCCTGTCGCCCAACAAAGAGACATTCAACCCTTTGTGTACAGAGGCTTAGACGGACAAGATATGCTAGCAGATTTGATCGAGCAATCTCATCGCCAAGGATTGTTAGTAATTCCGTGGTTTGAGTTTGGTTTCATGACTCCTCCCAGCTCAGAATTAGCATTAAATAATCCCGATTGGCTAACACAAAAACAAGACGGAACCGAGACATCAAACGGTGCGGGTGGCGAAGTAGTTTGGTTAAACCCTTTTCATCCCGAAGTGCAGCAATTCATTACCGAACTCGTACTAGAAGTCACTACTAAATACAATGCTGATGGCATTCAATTTGACGATCACATGAGTTTGCCATCGGAATTTGGTTACGATGCCTACACCGTTGCACTGTATACTAAAGAAACCAAAAAAGCTCCTCCAACAGATTTTCAAGATCCAGCTTGGGTGCAGTGGCGAGCCAATAAAATTACGGCATTTATGTCGCAACTAAATCAAGCTGTAAAAGCAGTAAAACCCAAGGCAATTTTCTCCATTTCTCCCAATTACTACGAATTTGCTTACAAGCATCACCTGCAAGATTGGCTAGCTTGGGTAAGGTTAGATATTGCCGACGAGCTAATTGTGCAAGTTTACCGCCCAGATTTAGCCTCGTTTATTAACAAAATCAATCGCCCAGAAATGCAAGAAACCCAGAAAAAAATTCCCACAGGAGTTGGGATTATGACTGGTTTAAGAAATCGCCCAGTTCCCATGCACCAAATTCAATCTCAGGTGAGAGCCGTCCAAGAATACGGCTTAGGTGTGGCTTTTTTTTACTACGAAAGTTTGTGGGAATTAACACCGGAATCTCTTGAAGATCGCCTGTCCAAATTTCAAACTTTCTTCCCATTTTCTGCCTTCCGAACAGCTCTACAAATACCCAGACGGGCTGCTACTTTTCCGCCGCCACCACCACCAAAACCAGAACCAAAAAATCAGCCACAACGGCCTAAAAACAATAGTCAACCTTTAGCATCTCCCACTACTCAAAGAAACTAAAAATTTCCCATCAAGATGAGAGCGAGTTTCTCGGTTTAAAATAGCTTTGGCTTTCTTTGAATACCCAAATTTGATACAGAGTCTAAATTGATGTGGCAGTTTAGTCGATCGCCCTCGCAGAAGTAAGCAGCCAAAGCTACACCTTCACGGTTACACACTCGAACATTGTATCCATCTTCCATGGCCGCCATCCCAAACCGATTGACAAATTGATAGCGCCCTACATAATCCAATCCACTCCAAAGCTGGCGATTGACTAACAGGATCACCCAACTATTGCGAGAATTAGAATCCACAAACCAGCGATCGAGTAATTGTCCCCCAAATTGTTTTTGAGCCAACCACAAACTCGGAACACTCTTTTGGGTTTGGGAAAGGGGAGGCGATGGCAAATTAGCAATGTCACCCCTAGGACAACCAGGCTGTTTCCCCAATGCAGCAGGTGGCTGCGACAATAATACCGAAATAGAAATCAAACAAGCTATATAAAAATAAATATGTTTGCTCAATTGGATATAATACATTTGCCTAAATCCTTATTCCTGATATCAAATCCGGTAGCATCTAAATTATTCATCTCTCTATTCTCTCCCTCTGTGTCCTCTGTGTTCTCTGCGGTTAAATTATATCAAATCCCTTGACATGGGAATTATTATTTCTCTCTTCTCTTTCTCTGTGTCCTCTGTGTCCTAGTAAGGTTTAATCATTCCGATACAATCGGATTTGATATTATTCCGATGCTTCCAGAAACGACATTGTTTATTATTCCTTATTCCTTCAAAATTCATAATTCATGACGCTTGAATAAAGCCGCAGGCAGAAACACTGTAAAAATAGAACCGGAACCAATTTCACTTTCAATTTCAATATCCCCACCCATCATCTGACAAAAACGCTGGCTGATAGTCAGTCCCAAACCCGTACCGCCGTACTTGCGGGTAGTGGAATTATCCGCTTGAGTAAAAGGTTGAAACAGTCGTTCTTGCTGCTCTTTCGTCATACCAATGCCTGTATCTTTAACTCGGAAAATTAAAAAGTCTGAATCCAAAATTAAAATTTGAGTAACCGTCGGTTGATATTTATTTTTTAATACTTCACTGGTAATTCTGGCTACACCAAGTTCAATCGTACCTGCTGTCGAAAACTTAGCAGCATTGCTCAATAAATTCAGTAGTACCTGCTGCACTTTCATCAAATCAGCGTGCATAGCACCGATGCCCTCACCAATATTTACGTGCAAAACATTACCGTTTTTCTCCATCAGTGGTTTGACTGTAACCGCCACTTCCTCAATTAAGCCACCCACATCGAAGCTTTCGAGACAAAGTTCCATCTTGTCAGCCTCAATTTTCGAGATATCTAAAATATCGTCAATCAATCGCAACAAATGTTTGCCAGCATTACGAATTTTGTCTAAATCCGAGACAGTTTGTTCGTTCCCTAACTCTTGGGCATCTTCCACCAGTATATCGCTGTAGCCAATAATCGCGTTCAAGGGAGTCCGTAACTCGTGGCTCATATTTGCCAAAAATGCACTCTTGGCGCGGTTTGCTAGTTCAGCAGCTTCTTTTGCCAACTGCCACGCTTCCTCAGCATCTTTGCGTTCGGTGATATCCCGCAGGGTAGCAACCACTGCTTCCACGCTGCCGTCGGTAGCGCAAACCGGGCTCAGAATATACTCGTAGTCCCGTATTCCCCAGGCTGCGGTAGGGACGATGACTTCGCCTTTGGCGGGGAGGGTGGTAGCAAATACGGCGTCGCACTGTCGGTGAACTTGCTCCATAATTTTGGGAGACCAACCCAATTCTTGCCAACTTTTACCAATCATTTCTCTGGGATTCAAGCCAGCAGCTTGAGCCGCGGTGCGACTGACGTAAGTGTATCTTCCTGACTGGTTCACTAGAAAAATTAGGTCTAGGGATGCGCCCAGAATGCCGTCAACGGTTCTGGCGTGTCTGGCCACTTGAGATGTCATTTGTCTGACGGTGATGGAACCACGGACTCTGGCTGAGAGTTCTAGCTGCAAGAGTTCGTTGGATTGTCTCAGGAATAGGGTGCGTTCTTCGACTTGTATTTCTAGCTCTTTTTTAGCTTTTTCTAGGGCGAGTTCGGCAAGTTTGCGATCGCTCACATCTGTAGAAATTGTACCAACTGCATAAGCAACTCCTTGGGGGTTGTAGAGAGGAAATTTGAGGGAAATGTAGGTGTGCTGTCCGTCATCTTGAGGGACAACCTCTTCGATGCTGAACGGTGATTCCTCCTGGAGAACTTTCAGGTCGTTTCCTCGCAAAGTTTCCGCTTTTTCTTTGGGAAAAATATCCCAATCAGTTTTACCTGCTATTTGCTCTTGGCTGATATGAAATAAGGTTTCAAAATAGCGGTTGACTAGGAGATATTTTCCTTCTGCATCCTTAATGTAGATCACTGCTGTGGAGTTGTCTAAGATTGCTTGTAGTAATCCTTGGCTATTTTGTAGCGCTTTTTCAGTGTGTTCGCGATCGACTATTTCTCGCTGCAATTCCAAGTTGAGGCGGTTTAAGTATTGCAAATTTTGTCTGGTGTGATTGATATCGATCGAGCAGCAATTAGTCTCTTCTGTTGTGGATATTTTTTGGTCGAAATTAGATTCAGCGGCTGGTAATTCTAGTTGTTTGAAACTTAAAGGTTTTGGAAACAATCCCCTAGCTCCATTATCAATCAATAATTTTTTGTAATTAAAATCGAATGTTAATTGAGGCTCTAAAATTGACGGTTTTGCAAATAAGTTGGGAAATTTATCCAATTTTAACTCGTCCAACACTGGCGAATTGTCCCCGCCCTGGGGCTGAGAAGGAATTAATCCAGGGGCTGGTGTTTCTTTCGTTCCCCCATCGCACAGCCACGATCTCCCATTGGCTTGGCGGGCGATCGCCATTGCCAAGGCCATTGGCAACCCTAGGGAAGCCCCACACAATCCCACAATCAGCCCATAATTTTCCAGCCCGGTTTGGGCGATTCCCCTGACTAAAATTACTGGGGGGTTTTTTCCTGAAGAATTTAGGGTTTTTGCTGCTACTGTATAGGTTTGATTGCCTATTTTGATTTCCTTGGCAACTGCTGTACCACGGGCCATCCGTGCTGGTTTTAGTAGCACTTTTTCCATCGACTGTAAGTCTGGCAAAACTTGATTTTTGTTGACGGTTTGTGCATTTACCAAGACATATTTGCCATCCTTAACCGGTGCATAAATACCGTAAAATCCATCGACCATTGCCTTGACAGTTTCCCTAGGGGCAACCATCGGCTTTTTGCTCAGATTTTTGCCTAAAACTAAAGTAGCAATAACTGTCTGATTTTGGGGATTGTTTACGGGAATTGCGGCGTAAGTAACCAAGACATTGGTGGCGCTAAATCCCGCCGACTGCCCGGTGGGTAATTGTTTTTGTATTCCCGATTGACCCAGAATTTCGCTGATGGTAATTGGTTCTTTTTTCGCTAATACTCGATCGACTATTTTTTGAGGATTAAATTTTTCTCCCTGCTGCTGGGGATTAGTGCTAACAATTATCTTGCCATCTTTTCCTACTAAAACTGCACTGTCTATTTCCCCTGTTTTGACTTGATTTTCGAGAATTTGCTTGACAGATTTTTGCAAATATGGTGATTTTTTGCCACTATTGTAAGCTATGGCTGTTTGGGCGATCGACTGATTATCAAAAAAGCTTGGCAAATTCAAAGCCCAGCGATCGACTTTGAGATTATAGTTAATTTCACTAACAGCTAGTTCTGATTTAGCTTGATTTTGCAGTTGGCTAAGTCCCGCTGTCCACATCATCCACAGCGCCGCACCTGCAAGTCCCAGTGGCAATATAATTGCTAAAACCACCAGTCCCATTAGTTGTTGGCGGGTGAGAAACAACTTGTCAGTCCCAGCAAGACTGACAACAGGGGTGAATTTTTCGGAACTTTCTGTGATATTTGGCTGCGGACAATTTGACTGACCGTTGTTTAAGTTAGTCTGATCCATAGGAGTAGATGCTAAATCGGTAGTAGATGCGGGCTGCCAATTAATCTAGAGGATCGGAATGTTAATGTTTAAATTCTGCTCTTAATTACCTGGAGAAACCAGTTTTTTTTTTAATCCCACAACCGCCTGCCCCCTTTGCCACCAAGGTGCTGGTGAGTATCTGCCAGCAGGGCCGGAATATCTAACTTTTCGGGACAGCGGGGCAAACATTCGCCACAATCGGTGCAGCGGTTGCCCTTATTTCCAGGAAACCAATGTCCAGCGTTTTCAAACATGGCGTAGCGGTATTTCCCAAAGTCAGTCATGTTGCAGCCGACAGCGAGATTGCGGAGTCGCAATACTTCAGGAATATTGATATTTTCTGGGCAGGGCAAACAGGCATAGCACTGGCTACATTTGTTCGTTCCCAGACTGGCTGCCATTACAGATTCTAAGCGATCGAACGCAGTAATTTCCATCGCACTCAGGGGAAAGTCGCGATCGCAACATCTGAGTGGTTCCTCTAATTCCATCGGGTTGGCTGCCCCCACACTCAACGTCCCAATCCTAGTATCACTCAATAAAAACCGATAATTCAACTCTAGGGGTGAGAACGGCCTACATATTTCTGTCAGGGTTTCGGGCGCAGTGTAGAGTTGCCCCCCTTTGTCTGCGGGAGAAATAATAAAAATGCCCAGATCTTTTTGGCTGGCTAGTTCAATGGCCGGGGCGTTGCGCTGAAAAAAATAGTAATAATGCAGATTGACAAATTCAAACAAATCTGTATTGATAGCGGCCAGAATTAGCTCTAAGGGTCCGTGAGTGGAAAAGCCGACGTGCCGAATTCTGCCATCGGCAACAGCTTTGTCTACAGTTGCCATACAGCCTGTTTCTGCTTGTACCCAAGCCAAATGTTCCCAAGTATTTAAACCATGAATTGCCAGACAGTCTAGGTAGTCTAAATTCAGGCGTTTTAGGGACTCATCAATCGAGCGTTCCATGGCCTCTGCATCGGGCGTTGGCGAAATTTTCGTGGTGACGTGCAAGCGCGATCGATCCACAGCCAACCCAGCCGACAGGGCGACACCGAGATATTCCTCGCTGCAACCATAACCAGAGGCTGTTTCTATGTGATTGATGCCCAGAGACACAGCCTGCTGTACAGTCTGGCAGGCAGTTTCCTCAGAAGCCAAATAGCGCATGGTTCCCAAGGAAAATACGGACAGGGGCAAGTTCGTTTTGCCAAACCTTCGATAGCGCATATAGCAGAAGCAAGAAGCAAGAAGCAAGAAGGTAGAAGGCAGAAGGAAAATTCAATAAAATCAATGGTTTGAGAAATTAAAAATTTCCTAACTGCCGAGAACGTTTCTATACATAACTACTACGAAGTTTCTCCCGAACTAAAGCCACTGCCTTTAATCAAATCCTCTGGACGAAGATTTGAAATAAATTCTCGGAAAGCTCTACGTTCGGCTTCATCAGCATCTCGATCGACCGGTATGGAAGCATCAGCGATCACTTCTTCCATCACCCAGATGGGGCTATTTGTCCGCAGGGCGAGGGCGATCGCATCGCTAGGTCGGGCATCGATTTCTTTTTTAACTTCTCCCTGACGGGCAATCAGTACGGCATAGAAGGTGTTATCTTGCAGGGAGTGAATCACGATTCGCTCCAATGTGAGATTCCAGGCTTCTAAGAAATTGACCATGAGATCGTGAGTTAAAGGTCGAGGAGGCTTGTGGCCTTCTAGAACGCTGATAATCGCCTTGGCTTGCTCTTGACCAATATAAATAGGCAAGGCGCGTCGCTCTGTAGCGTCTCTCAATAAGACTATAGGACTGCGCGTGGCTGCATCTAAGGCAATTCCAGCGACTTTCATTTCAATCATTCGATCGGCCTCATAGAATACTGTAAGGCGGTGGAAAACTTGGACATCAAGATGACCTGAATCCAGTATGACTCGATCTTCGCCTGAATCTACAACCGATCGCACTCAAAATAATCTACCGAAAGAGGCAATACCATCACCCGTGGCTACCTCCGATCGAATTTTGGCTGTGGTTTGACGTGAATCCGCGATCGAAATACCATAAGATACCCATGTTTACAGGACTAATTCAATCTCTCGGACAACTGAAGTCCCTAGGAAATGACCGCTTTCAAATTTCCTGCACCTCCAGCAGCTCGCACCAGATTTTACACGATTTGGCGATCGGCGATAGCGTAGCCGTGGATGGTGTCTGTTTAACAGTAGTGTCCGTTTTGCCCCAAGGTTTTGTCGCCATCGCTTCCCCCGAAACCCTCAGACGCACTAATCTCGGAGCATTCCCCGATGCTATTGTTAACTTAGAAACCTCCCTACGCGCCGGCAGTAAGTTAGGCGGACATTTTGTTACCGGGCACGTAGATGCGATCGGCACTTTAGCCACATCAACCCAAACCGCCAACGCCTGGGAAATGCGGTTTACTGCCCCAACAGCTATCAATTCAGGATGGCAACGTCAAATAGCACCTTACATTGTTCCCAAAGGCAGCATCGCCGTCAACGGCATCAGCCTGACTGTCGCAGATTGCGATGCAGACGGCAATTGGTTTGAAGTAGCCGTGATTCCCCACAGTTTTGATGAGACGAACCTCCGCTATTTGCAGCCAGGAAGTTTAGTTAATTTAGAAGCAGATATTTTAGGCAAATACGTCGGCAAGTTCCTCCGTAGCAGTTATCAACTACATCCCGAAGCCTGGGAAGAAACCCCAGCCATTAACAGTTTGGCGGACATTACCCCGGAATTTTTAGCAGAACACGGCTTTATTTAATAATATTTATTTCTGAGTCGGTGCAGCCGGAAAATTTTTTAGGTGGTAAGTAAATCCACCTAATTAAACGTAAGATACAGGTGGCTAAAAAGCTTGCTGTATGAGCATTCTTCACCTCGATTTTTCCCCCTCCCCCATCCCCCCTTGGGGGGGCTTGGGGGGGGGTGACTTCTTCCTTCTACTTAGCAGTTTCAACCACCTAGTTTCCGAGCCTCATAATCCTTCTTTTCCCATAACAATCCCGCAACAATCGCCACCTGTGACAGCAAAAATAATCCGGCAATTAATAGCTTTTGAATACCTGTTGTATGTCTCCAGGGATAAGCAAGTAAATTCAAATAAAATGACGGATTTTGCAGTTTCCCTTTAGTCGCAGTTTGAGCAGTAACTTGCTGAAACAAAAAAGCACCTTTACCGTAATTGAATTGCTGTTGCCAAAATTGGTGCAGTGTCAGTTTGTGGGCATGATAGACTATAACTTCGGGAGCATAAATGGCGTTATACCCAGAGTTAAGCCACCGATGGCAAAATTCCCGGTCTTCTCCAGCGAAGGAAAAACTTGTCCCAAAGCCACCAATTTTTTGGAAGGATTCAGCCGGAAGGGCAAAATTGTTGGAAGTGAAATATTTGGCGCGATCGGGAATAGCATTATAATAACTGTAAAGGTAGTCGATCAATTGCTGGCTTGCAGTAGAATATATGTTATCAGGAAGGGCATTAATAATTCGACCTCCAATTAAACAATTTGGTGTTTGGGTAAATCTATTTTCTAGAGTTTGCAGCCAGTTAGGTGCCACACTACAATCATCGTCTGTAAATACTAAAAATTTGCCTGTGGCTGCACAAGAACCAGTATTTCGGGCGATGGCTGGCCCTGAATTACGCTGGGTTAAAAGTATGAGATTTAAGTTGTTTTGAAACGGAGCAACTGTTGATACTAGAGATATTTCGGTACTATCATTAACGACTATAACTTGAAAGCGATCGCGCGGATATTCAAGTTTAGCAAAAGACTGGAGACAGGTCGTCAATTTTTCAGGACGAGCATAGGTAGGAACGATAATTGAAAATAAAATTGGCTCTAGGTTCATTATCACTGATATATTTCAATTTTTCAAACGATACAGCACTGGTTCGGTATTAAAATCTCTACCGAAAACTGGTTCCAGCGGGCCCTCGGCACCAGTCAGCTTAGAGAGAGCTTTTCTGGTTGCTGCGTCTGTATCAGTCAATGGCCCGAATCCAATTATACTAACCTGATTTTGCCGCAGGTTGTCAATCCATCCAGAAAGTCTATCTGTTCTAAAAGGTACATACAAAACTTGCCTATTCAAATTTTTTCCGTAAAAAAGGTAGCTACGAGAACTCAAAAAGAATCCAATTTTTTCATTGGGCACAGTATTCTCATTAATATATTCGTCAATACCACGATACAGTGCTGTGCGAGCAACATCTCGCTGTTCCCTCCAATTCCCAATTACTATCAATCCTATACAGATACCAATTATCACTAGGTAATTTAATTTATGCCTGAAAAGAGATTGAAATACATTATTTTGCCAGCCTAAGCGAGGATTTGTTTTTAATAATATCCCAGCCACTACTGAGATTGACACCAGATACAATATCGGGTAGATGAAAATATCATTCCAACTGCTAGCCAAGATTTTTCCTATAGTCTCAAGAGCTTCTAATGGATTAGACTTAAAACTGTCAATCAGCCAACCTCCCCACACAATACTATCTCCGGTAAAAGAAGCATTTTTAATATAATCAAAAATTGTATTGCTTGTAATTCCCAAAAAAGTGCTAACCACCACAACATTCACCACGAAGTGATTGCGAGTTTTCAACAGAGTTGCTGTAGCTGCGGCTGCGATCGCCAGTACACTTAAAAATGGAAATCCGTATCTGAGGTTAAAACCCAGTAGAGGACTTATTTCACCTATTGACTCTCCCCCAGTACCAGAACTGTAAGGTGTAATAAGATACATAATTCCTGTACTGGCAAGCAGTACACTCAATATAATAGTATTTTGATTAATTAGTTTATTTTTAGCTGTTTTCAAAGCCAGAGGTGCTGCTAATACCTGCAAAACAAGTGCCATAAATGGCACTTGCAATCTAATCATAATTTGCAATCCGAGAGTTTTCCAGTGATCGATATTGCTAGGATTGAATTGAGCGGCTAAAGTGCTTTGCCAAATCTTGAAATGTGGCGAATCTGGCTGCTTGGGGAGTGCTGGTGTTGGTGGCTTTACTGTGGATGGTATGGTAACTGGTTGTAAAGGAAATTTAATCTCTTTAGTATCAACTATCGGATGATTGATGTGCAACAAATTTCTGCCATACCAAAAACCTCCTAAAAGTAAGAAAAGAACTAGACCACCTAGCAATATAGGCTTGAAAAAATAAATGATTTTAAATTGATTTGGTCTAGGAGTTTTATTAACTACAAATTTATGAATTTCTAAGATTCCTAATCCGGTTAAAAGTGAGACTGCGTAGACTAGACCAGTTATTTTGATTCCCGCTAGCATTCCCGTGGCTGCAAAAAAGAGGGATAGTTCAGATAAGAAACGGCTTTTATAATAACAAAAACCTAAATATAAACCAACTGTAAATATGGCAGATAGCGGTAAATCCGGGTGAATAGTGTTAACTTGGTTCAGCATCATTGGCACTGTCAATATCAAAGCTGACGCGGCCATGCCATGAACTCTACTTGCTCCAAATTTAACACTCAAAAGATACACTGAAAGTCCCTGAATTACCCAAGCAATTAGCAGAGGAAACGCTACTAAAAAATCAGATTTGAAGGGAAACAAACACAAGACAGACAAAATATGCCAATTGTAAGGATATACTCTCGCTTGCTCTTGTTCAAAAATCCAATTACCAGTGGCATCTAATAACGTCAATGAACCTGTTTGATACCATCGGGCAATGGCAGGCAGATGAAACCACAATGAATCATAATTCGTTATCGGTTTTGTGGCGAGATTTCCCAATAGCAAAAATCCCACAAAGCCCACTGAAAAAATAATGAGCCATTCCCATTGATTGCGAGTTTGATTGACGAATAATTGGTGCGGGTTTAGGAATTGAATTATTTGATTTAGTAGGGGATAATTTACGATTAAACCTAATATAAATATTCCCAATTCTGCTAAAATAACTACCGAAATATTTAAGACATCAAAACTTCCTAAAATCAACCCTGTAGAGACTTGTACTATGCTCCAGCCAGTCAGAAAAATGAGGGAGAAATGGGACAATGAATAGTTGCTTCTTTCTTGATGATTGAGAAATGCCACAAAAAAACTTAAGGGAATGGGACTGACTAAAATCATCAGAAATAAAATTAATTCCCACAAATGTTGTGCTACGAGCATAGCTACAATTTACTCCCTATTTTGATGACTCTGTTTAAATCGTGTTCACTAAAAATCGGGGTGGTTGGAAATATAATCGGCGATTTTGGCGATCGACTTTCGCATTTCTGTATCGCTGCCACTGGTGTTGTCAATTACAGTGATCACATAGGCTTCACCGTCAATACTCATTGCTAAAGTTGTGCCGAGTACCAGGGAATTTTCTCCAGTTTTTTCACCTAGCCACTGTGCTTTCGTTCCTTGCAAAGCCGCAAATCCCAGATTGCGATCGTACTGTCGGTTGAGAGTCTCCACTAACAGTTTAGCACCGGGTGTTTCGCCGTTGTAAATTTGTACCATCATTTCAGTGAGTTCGTTAACAGTCAATCGGTTCGCACCACTACCAGGGTTACTAGGCATAATCTGTGCTCCCATTAATTTGAAGTTGACACGGGTTACTTGGTAGCCACGATTTGCTAAGAATTGATTGATGTAATCGGAACCCAAGTAATCGATCAGTTGATTGGTGGCAATATTGCTACTGCGATCGATCATTTCTTCTAACAGTTTCTGTAGCGGGTAATTGCGATCGGACAAAATCTCCGTCGATGAGTCTTCAGTAAAATTACCAGAATCAACAAATACTTGTTTGTTAAGACTGATTTTTTCTTGTGCCACTTTTTGCATCAGGGCCACAGCAATCGGCAGTTTAATTAAGCTAGCTGGACTCACCGGAGGTAAATCGCCTCGCAGGTGAACGCAGTCTCTAGAAAGGTGGCAAATGCCGATGGAAGCTTGATTCGATAAGCCACTTTCCCTGGCAACCGAAGCCAAAAAATCCGATTTTGCTTGTTTGACTTCCAAGCCTGCTGCCGTTAGATTGTTTCGGTATTCTTGAATTTTTGAAGCCGTTAAACTCGCTAAAAATGAATTTTGGGGAACTTCGTACAAATTGTTCAGGGCTTGTTGCCACAGAAATTGAATTTTCTGCGCATATTCGAGGGACTGATTTGGCTCTCGTCCAGCTTCTGCCGCTTCGTTTGCTAAACGAACTGCTTGCTGTAAGTTATCGTTAGCCCGTTGTTCTACTAATATTTGAACCTCGACTGATTGCAACTCCTCTATGAGTTTTTCAGGAGTATTCGTATTGAAGGGAACTAACCGGGAAAGTAGAGTTGGTTCGGGAGAGGGAGACGGAGGTTGTTCTAATTGACTGATAATGCGATCGCGGATTTTGTAAAGTTCGTCCAGGGAACGCTGATTTGATGATTGAGAAAATGAACTGGCGATCGTTAATATCTGAATCAGTCCAATTCCAGCTACTACTGCGACAGTCTTGTTGGTCGCCGAAAAAAAACGCCCTATCCCCAGCATGGTCAACTCCTGAACACCACCACACTCAATATAAGCAGCTATGGTTACAGGAGTCAAACCATTTTAGATTTTCGATTCTAGATTCTCAATGTCAGACTGAGGAATCCTAGTAAAAATCAACGGCGATGCTAGATCAAAAAAAGGGCGATTAATCGCCCCACACCATATATTAGACCTCTCCCATAATTCCGCTGTTACAGGCCCGACAGCCTGCTCAAGACCAGCTTTTTGCGAGAGGTCTACTATATACAATCTACTTTCGCCGTCGGCGCGGCCCATCGGCACCCAAGCGATTCAGGTAGTCCCAGCCACGTTGTGGCCAGACATGAGTGTTACCAGTCTTTTCGGCAATCCAGCGAGCTACTTTTGGCCCCGTCCAATTTCCCCCATCGGGGGCTAACCCTTGCAGCGCTTGTCGCAGTTCTTCTTGCTGTTCTGGATTCAGCAAAGATTTAGCAGGAGGTGGTTGGCGGTCTCCACTGCGGTTTCTCACAGAGTTAGGTCCTTCCCGGTTATAGCGCTGGACAATTTCTTTGGCATAGTCGTAGTTAATACCTATAACTTGAGCCGCTTCTTTGATAGTCCAATTTCTGGAAACCAATAATAGCAAGTGCCAGCGACGGGACTCTGTAGTGTTGTCGGCCTGCCGGTAGCGAATTTTGAGTTCCTCTGCCGTCAGGTGAGATTCTAAGTGGGCTTTAGGTGGCATTCCTCCATCGGGGCATCGGGAACTTCTCTCCATATATCTTTGGCTTTGGCTATTATTCCGGATAAAATCCTGATTCGGAGATATTTGGGCAAATAGAGAGTTTGTTTTATATGGTTTCCGATTGCATCGGAATGATGTAACAGCAGAGGACGCAGAGAACGCAGAGAGAGACAAGAGAGATGAATAATTCCGATGAAGAGAGGACTTGATATTACCCGATCGTAATCCTTGGGCTACAACCACCCAAGGACCAGACTAGGTGGATGGATAAACGTAGTCCTTGAACTTTCTTCCTGCTTCTGAAATTACACCCTAACGTTCTGCCAAATCTTAATTGTTTTATCACTACTACCGCTAGCAATCAATTCTCCTTCGGGACTAAAATTAACTGAATAAACGGAATTTGTATGACCGGCAATATTACAAACTTCTTCACCATTTTTGACTTGCCAAATCTTGATGATTTGATTACTACTGCTGGCAATACTCTCGCCATCAGGACTAAAAGCAATGGAATCCACATACCAAGAATGACCTGTAATACTTAAAATCTCTTGCCAATCTTTCACCCACCAAATTTTGATAGTATTGTCGTGACTGCCACTGGCAAGAAACTCTCCGTTGGGACTAAAAGCGATACAGCGCACGCAGTCTGTATGTCGGGTAAGCGTCCGAAGTAGTTTCCCATCTTTGACTCGCCAAATCTTAATTGTTCTGTCCCAACTACTGCTAGCCAAAATTTCTCCATCGGGACTGAAAGCCACAAAATAAACTAAGTTTATGTGACCCGCTAGTGTGCGAAGTTCTTTCCCATCTTTAACTCGCCAAATTTTAATTGTTTTGTCCCAACTACTACTAGCAATAGTTTCACCATCGGGACTAAAAGCCAAGCCATAAACTGAGTTAGTGTGACCAGTAAGGGTGCAAATATCTAGACCATCTTTCATTCGCCAAAATTTGATATTTTTGTCGTGGCTGCTGCTAGCCAATATCTCTCCATTAGGGCTAAATACTACTGTATGAATGGAGTTAGTATGTCCGCTTAGGGTAGTAATTTCTGCTGCTGTTTCTACTCGCCAAAGTTTGATGGTTTTGTCATCACTGGCGCTAGCGATAACTTCTCCGTTCGGGCTGAAATCAACACAGGAAATTAAATTTTTATGACCTGTCAATGTGTGAATACATTGCCAGTTATTAGTCTGTTTTTGGCGCTGATTGTTCTGGGATATAGGTTTATTTGGCTTGGTAATTGTTTGGGGAATTGTCAAATTTAGGGTAGCTTTAGGATTCAAAATTTTTAATACTGCACCCGCCGTTTGATAGCGGCGATTAGTAGCATTTTCAATCATTTTGTCTAAAATTTGACCTAATTCTTCAGAAACTGGGTTGTTGCCTAAATACTGTCGCCATATCCACGTATCTTCACCCGGATCGAACAGGTCAAATGGGGAAACTTGAGTTAGTAAATAAAGGCAAGTTACGCCTAAACTGTATAAGTCGCTGGTGAAAAATGCTTTGCCTCTAGCTTGTTCTGGGGCGATGTATTCGGGGCTACCAATGCTGGTTCCTGTTTTGAGTAATGCTGTACCTGTGGCAATTTTGGCTGCCCCAAAGTCTACTAAAACTAATTGTTGGTCGGCACGACGAATTATATTTGCTGGTTTGATATCTCGGTGAATAACATTGTGTGAGTGAATGAAGTGAAGTACGGGTAGTAAGCTATTGAGTAAGTCTTGAATTTGACTTTCTGTGAAAATGCCTTCGGTTTCTACAATTTGCGCTAGGTTTTGCCCGTCGATAAATTCTTGGACTACATATTGTCGGTTGTCTTGGATGGAATATGCTAATAATTCGGGAATCTGAGGATGTTTGCCTAATTCGTCTAATCGCATTGCTTCTTGTTCAAAAAGTTCGGCTGCTTTTTTGCTGTTGCGATTGCTGGCTGAGGGGATTAGTGGGGTTTCCGGGGGTAAAAATTGTTTGATGACGCAGCGAGGCTTTGAGGGTTTGTCTTCGTCAACGGCGAGCAATGTTCTGCCAAAACCGCCTTGTCCTATCGCCTTGAGTGCTCGATAGCGATCGCGCAGGAGCAGTTTCGAGCGACAATTTTTGCATAGTTTGGCTGCGTCGGGGTTTTCTGGCTTGGAACAGTTAGGATTTAGGCAGTAACTCATGGGATTTTGAATTTGGGATTTGAGATTTGTGACGATCGCGCCTTGAGATATCCCCTTACCGCCAACGCTGTTTGATGTTTCGGCTGGATTGACACGGAAAACTTGTTTAACTCTCGATCGACAATCTTCTCTAGGAGCAGAGTTTACCACGGAGCGAAAAACCTCTGTTGCGAAAGCTGGATCGCGCTTACTGTAGGCTGGTGTCTTTTTTTTTCGAGTAAAGTCAATTTGGTCAAGGCCTCTGAGATGGTGTGTGAGTGGAGAAAGTCCTTCCCAAGGTAATGCCATCTCAACTGTGGTTTGATTTTGAGGAGCCTTAGCTGGTTTCACTTCATTTTATGCGATCGGTCTTTCGATCGGCATTACCCGCCGGCTACTAAAGTACCATCCTGGGAAGTCAGCTATTTGGGCAGACCTTCACTCCCTTCTCTAATCCATGGACTGCTCGATCTATAAATCTATGGTGTTACCAGGCTCTGTTCCACATCTGCCCCACTTCACTTTTGCTCGCGCCAACGACTTTGATCCGGGACCTAACTTTCTGACGGATCTCGTAAGTATAGGGTTTTGCGTCATCCAAGGGCGATCGACCCACAGCAGCCAAGGCTAATTCCCGTCGATGGCATCAATATCTTGACGCTTACTACATATATATGTGTACTGCTAACCTGCGGACATGATTAGTCCCATGATGTTCTACCCATAAAAATGCTATCTACCCCAAGCACAGTCCCGCCCAAAAACCCACTTTCCGGGTCACTCTTGAGACTAATGGCGAAAAAGGGATCAGCTTGTAGGATAGCCTAGGGATTCTTAAGAGGCGAAAGCCATACAGTGTATAGGCTCACCAAAAGCTCAAAAATATTTTCACAAAACGCTTGACAACATCTTGCGGAATAAGTATATTAATAAAGCGCCGGAAGGGAAGTGGTTCACTGAACCACAACCGGAAGGTA
>NZ_JAHRFC010000040.1:0-55675 GCF_020883015.1 Microcoleus sp. CAWBG640 | reverse complement strand
GGCTTTTGGAGCTTTGCCAAAGCACTGAAGAACCCCCCCAACCCCCCCTTGGTAAGGGGGGGCTTTTGGAGCTTTGCCAAAGCACTGAAGAACCCCCCCAACCCCCCCTTGGTAAGGGGGGGCTAAGAGAGCGAATTCCCGTGGGTAAGGGGGGGCTGTCGGCACTTTCTTCACCCCCCTTAGCAAGGGGGGCAGGGGGGGTCGAATTGATCCTGGTTTCAGGTTATTCGGGTATCGGCAAAACTGCGATCGTCAATGAAGTTCAGAAACCCATTGTACGCCAGCGCGGCTATTTTATATCTGGAAAATTCGACCAGTTTAAACGGAATATTCCTTACGCTTCTTTGATTCAAGCATTCCAATCATTAATTCGGCAGTTACTAACAGAAAGTGACGCATCTATCCAGACTTGGAAACAAAAACTGCTAACCGCTTTGGGAAGTAACGGGCAAGTTGTTGCAGACGTGATTCCCGAAGTCGAACTAATTGTTGGAAAACAGCCGGAAGTCCCGCAATTGGGGCCGACAGAATCGCAAAATAGATTTAATCGGGTGTTTAAACAATTCATCAGCGTGTTTGCTGCACAGTCACACCCGCTGGTGATTTTTCTGGACGATTTGCAGTGGGCTGATTCCGCATCACTGAAATTAATCGAACTGTTGATTACAGACTCAGATAGCAAATATTTACTAATTATTGGAGCTTATCGAGATAATGAAGTCAGTCCCACCCATCCGCTGATTCAAACCATAGAAAAAATCGCAGAAATACCACAACTAGGAATACAGCCAATTGTCAGCAACATCATTCTCGATCCTTTAGGTTTGAGTCATGTCCAAGAATTAATTGCGGATACTTTAGACTGTCAAATTACTCAAAAAATCAAGCTTTTGGCAGAGCTACTTTTTAACAAAACTCAAGGAAATCCCTTCTTTTTAACTCAGTTGCTTCGAGCTATACATCAAGAAAATCTGTTAGTTTACGACTTTCCATCTGGTGCGTGGCAGTGGGATCTCGAACACATCCAAGCCATTGGAATTACTGACTGCAATGTGGTGGAGTTAGTCGCTCGAAATATTAGAAAATTGCCTGGGGTGGCGCAGTCAGCCTTAAAATTAGCTGCTTGTATTGGCAACCAATTTAATTTAGAAGTGCTGGCAATTGTTAGCGAAAAATCTCAGAAGGAAACAGCATTAAATCTCTGGGATGCTCTTCAGGCAGGCTTGGTTTTGCCACTGAGCAACGATTACAAAATTCCGCTGGTTTTTGAAGGAGCAGAAACTGGGCTAGCTGGGCTGCAAGATGTGAAGGTTGATTACAAGTTTTTGCATGACAGAGTGCAGCAAGCAGCTTATTCTTTGATACCTGAAGAGCGGAAAAAAGAGACTCACCTAAAAATCGGTCAGTTGCTGCTACAAAATACTGCACCGTCAGCGCGGAAAGACAATATTTTTGCTCTGGTAAATCAACTGAATTTCGGAATCGATTTACTGACATCTGAATCGGAAAGATGCGATTTAGCTGAACTCAATTTGATAGCGGGTCAAAAAGCGAAGGCTGCGGCTGCTTTTGAAGCGGCTCTCAAGTATTTTAATCTGGGAATTGAAATCCTCAATTCTGTGTTTCGCCTGGGTGATAAAGAAAGTGAGGTAAACTCAAGTTGGCAGAGTCATTATAAGTTGACCCTGGCTCTTTATAGCGAGGCAATGGAAGCGGAATATCTTAATACTAATTTACAGCAAGCAGAAACTCTGGGCGAGTTAATCTTGCAGCAAGCTACTACTCAGCTAGATGCCGTAAAGGTATACGAGATTAAAATCCAAATGTATATAAACACCATGCAGTTGCTCAGAGCTCTGGATACTGGATTGCAAGCTTTGGAGATGATGGGTTTCCCTCTGGCAAAGATCCAAGAGTTGGCCGGCAATGAGGTGATACTACCTCAGTTTGAAGAGTTAGAAAACGTGCCAAAAATGACCGATCCGGAGCTGATTGCGGTAATTAAGTTACTGCAATCTATTATGACTCCCGCTTTCGGTACAAAACCAGAGATTGGCTTCCCAATTGTTGTCTCTCAAGTTAATCTCTGCATTCAAAGAGGTTATTCTGACATCGCTGCTTTGTCTTATGTTTGGTACGGTACGTTACTGTGTGCATTTGGAGAGATCGAAAAAGGATATCATGCAGGACAAATAGCTGTGAGATTGTTAGAGCAATTCGAGGCAAAGCCGCTAATCGGCCCCGTTTACAATATGTTTAACAGTTTTATCAGACCTTGGAAAGAACACGCTAAAGAAAGTTTAGCACCGTTACAGGAGGCGTTGCAAAATGGACTTGAGTTTGGCTCTCTGGACTATGTTGGCTATTGCGTTAATAATTATTGCATCTACCTGTTTTGGACTGGGGGGCTACTGGACTCGCTATTGAACAAGCAATTGTTATATGTAAATTTAACTGAAAAAATTGGCAATTCCTATGTGGCAATGGAAATCAATGTATTGAGACAACTAAATTTAAATTTGCAAGGTTTGGCAACTGACAAGTATCGGCTGATTGGAGAGGCAATTGATGAAGTAACTTTGCTGCCGCAGTTGCAAGCTGCCAATAATGGTTGGACGCTTTTTCATTTGTATTTACATAAAGGAATTCTCCTCTATTTGTTTAAAGATGGCGCGGGGGCTGTTACTAACATCTTGCAAGCACTAGAATACATTAAATCAATCATCGGGGTTATGTCGCTTGCCGTACACAATTTTTACTATTCACTGGCTTTATTAGCTGTATATCCAACTGCTGATACTAAGGAAGAATATTTGCGACAGGTGGAAGCCAATCAGGAAAAAATGCAAAATTGGGCTTTTCACGCACCGATGAATTACTTGCATAAATACGATTTGGTGGAGGCAGAAAAGGCGCGGGTGTTGGGGGAAAAAGAGAAAGCAATGGATTATTACGATCGCGCTATCGAAAATGCGGCCGCCCAGGGATACATTCAGGAAGAAGCTTTAGCCAATGAATTAGCCGCTGAGTTTTATCTCTCTCTCGGTAGGGAGAAAGTTGCGAAAACCTACATGACGGATGCTTATTACGGTTATATCCGCTGGGGTGCGAATGCAAAAGTTGCAGATTTGGAGAAACAATATCCGCAGTTAATTGTGCGGGCGCAACAAATTGACACTTCTTTAGGCAGTAATCATCACACTCTTACTGTGACTTCTACCATCGCCACGGGTAGTCAAAAAGCTTTAGATTTCGCTACAGTAATCAAAGCATCTCTGGCTATATCAGGCGAAATTGTTCTAGATTCTTTGCTAGAAAAATTGATGGGAATTTTGCTGGAAAATGCCGGGGCGCAAACTGGGTGTCTGATCGCCTCAAAATCCGGTGAGTTTGTTGTAGAAGCTGCGGGAGAAGTTGATGGCGATATGCGGGTGCTCTCAGGCGCGGGATTGGACTATGCGTATCCGCGATCGCTAATCAATTATGTCGATCGCACTCAGCAAGATGTCGTGTTAAATGACGCCCGCAGCGAAGCTATTTTCAACAATGACCCCTACATCGTTGAGCACCAGCCAAAATCGCTGTTATGCGCGCCGATCGTCTATCAAGGCAAATTAACCGCGATCCTATATCTGGAAAATAACTTAACAACCGGCGCTTTTACAGCCGATCGCTTGGAAGTTTTGAAGCTGCTTTCTTCCCAAGCTGCGATCGCCCTGGAAAATGCCCGTCTCTACGCTAATCTAGAAACAGCCAACCAAAAATTAGCCGAGTCCAACTTGACTCTCGAAGCAAAAGTTACACAGCGCACCCAAGAATTATCCGAAAAAAATACGTTGCTGTCTCAAGAAATTCAAGAAAGGCAAAAAGCCGAAGCAGCAGCACAATCTGCCAGTCGTGCCAAAAGTGAATTTTTGGCTAACATGAGCCACGAATTGAGAACACCATTAAACGGCATTTTAGGTTACGCTCAAATCTTCCAACGAGACAAACATTTGACCGAACAGCAACAAGATGGAATTCGGATTATTCACCGCTGTGGCGAACATTTGCTGGCTTTGATAGAGGATATTTTAGACCTTTCTAAAATCGAAGCGCGGAAGATGGAATTAAAACCGAAAGAGTTTAATTTGAGCGAATTTATTCAAGGCATAACTGCTATTTGTCGCATCCGGGCTAGCCAAAAAAACCTAGCTTTTAACTGCGAATATTTATCAGTCATTCCCAGGGCGATCGCTGCTGATGAAAAGAAGTTGCGACAAATTTTGATTAATTTGATCGGCAATGCAGTTAAGTTTACTGAAGTTGGCGGTGTTACTTTTAAAATTTCAGCAGGCGAAAGGACTTCAGTCCTCACCACAAACCTGACAAATGTTAAAATTCGCTTTCAAATCGAAGATACTGGTATTGGGATACCCGCTAATGAATTGTCAAAGATATTTGCGCCGTTTGAACAGGTGGGAAATACTCGACGCCACACGGAAGGAACTGGATTAGGATTAGCTATTAGCCACAAATTAGTGGAAATTATGGGCGGCGAATTGAAGGTAGAAAGCACTTTGGGACAAGGTAGTATTTTCTGGTTTGAATTGGAGCTAGCGGAAGTTAATTTAGACACAGATAACGATTGTTTTCCCCAAATAATTACGGGCTTTAAGGGCGCTAGCAAAACAATTTTGGTGGCTGATGACAAGTGGGAAAATCGCTCAGTTTTAGTGAATTTGCTCGAACCTTTGGGTTTTGAAACTATTGAGGCAATCGACGGGCAAGATTGTTTGAATAAAGCTCAGGAATTTCAGCCTGATTGCATTTTAATTGATTTGGTGATGCCGGTGATGGACGGATTTGAAGCGGTGCGACAACTTCGCAAGTTGCCTCAGTTGCAAGATGCGATCGCGATCGGCACTTCTGCTAGTGTTTATGAAGCTGAGAAGCAGGAAAGTTTGGCAGCCGGATGTAATGCTTTTCTCTCCAAGCCGATTCGAGTCGAGGAACTTTTAGATTGTCTGCAAGTTCATTTAGGTTTAGAATGGATCTACGAGGAATCAGAAAATCGGATTTCTGACTCTGAAGTATCCCAAGGATCATCGAAAATTCCAACTCAAGAAATGATTGCTCCTGAACCCACAGAAATAGCTATACTATTTGATTTAGCGATGATGGGAGACTTGGCAGGTATTCAAACGCAAGCAGAAAAACTGGAAAAACTTGATGTTAAATATGTGCCTTTTGCTAACTATTTAACTCAATTAGCTAGGGGATTTGAAGAAGAAAAAATTTTAGAGTTTGTGCAAAAATACAGGATTTAGTAAAAAAAATGAGCAGTTTACAGTGGGAACAAAATATCATATTA
Organism: Microcoleus sp. CAWBG640; assembly: GCF_020883015.1. Taxonomy (NCBI): domain Bacteria; kingdom Bacillati; phylum Cyanobacteriota; class Cyanophyceae; order Oscillatoriales; family Microcoleaceae; genus Microcoleus; species Microcoleus sp. CAWBG640. Next base: position 50,322 of record NZ_JAHRFC010000040.1, on the reverse strand, counting down.
ATTGTCGATGACAATCCCAATAATTTAGCAGTTCTGTTTGAGTTTTTGACAGCATCGGGATTTAAAGTTTTGGTGGCGAGAACGGGGGAGAGTGCTCTTACAAAAGCTGAGTATTCCCTGCCGGATTTGATTTTGCTGGATGTACTAATGCCTGGTATTGATGGGTTTGAAACTTGTCAGCATTTGAAAGCAAAGGATTCCACAAAAGATATCCCCATAATTTTCATGACAGCGCTGGATGAGACGGAAAATAAAGTAAAAGGGTTTGATTTAGGGGCGGTTGATTATGTTACTAAGCCGATTCAAAATGAAGAAGTTTTAGCTCGTGTCAAAGCACATTTGAGCATTCGTAACTTGACGAAAAAACTTCAAGCTCAAAATGAGCAGATGCAGCAGGAAATTGCCGATCGCGAACAAGCTCAAGTCAGCCTGCGACAACTAGCTGAGCAATTGGAAAAACGAGTAGCAGAACGCACTGCGGAACTTTCTGACACTAACGATCGGCTGAAACAAGAGGTTAAAGAGCGACAACAAGTGCAGGAAAATTTGCAGAAATCTCTGTTAGAACTCCAGCAGGCTCAAACTCTTCTAATTCAAAACGAAAAAATGTCAGCTTTGGGACAAATGGTAGCGGGTATTGCTCACGAAATTAACAATCCCGTGAATTTTATTTGCGGCAATCTCAACTACGTTCGCGACTATACTCAAGATATTTTGACTGTACTAAATCTTTACCAGAAGCACTATCCAGATCCACCAGTGGAAATAGAAACAAAATCAGAAGCGGTGGATCTACAATTCATTAAAAAAGATTTGATTAAGATGCTGGAGTCGATGCAGGTGGGAGGCGATCGCATTCGGGAACTCATTTTCTCTATGCGCTATTTTTCGCGGCAAGAAGGGCTAGAGATGAAACAAATTAACCTCCACGAAAGTATTGACAGTACGCTGATGATTTTGAAAAATAGGTTGAAGTTCAAGCCGAACCGCCCCACCATTGAGGTGATTAAAAAGTATTCTTCTCAGGTGGTAACTGTAGAGTGTTTGGGCGGCGAAATAAATCAGGTATTTATGAATATCTTGGCCAATGCGATCGATGCGATCGAAGAATTTAGTATTCAGGGAAATACTGATGAAATTAAACCAAACCCCTACCTGATTCAGATTAGCACTGAACTCAGTAAATACAACACAGTAACTATTAAAATTTCTGACAGCGGGGCGGGAATTAGCGAGGAAGTGCGGGGGAAAATATTTGACCCATTTTTTACTACGAAGCCGATCGGCAAAGGTACGGGAATTGGGCTGTCAATTAGCTGGCATATTGTAGTAGAAAAGCACGGGGGGATGTTGCGGTGCACTTCCATTCCGGGAAAAGGGACTGAATTTGCGATCGACTTACCAATTCAACAGCAAGTGCGAGAAATGGCCGCCTCCGGTTCCCAACCTGCGGGTTGTTAAAAGCTGCACGATCGATCGATTAAACGGCAATATTTTTAATTAGATCGGCTCTTTCATTAGGAGTAGCGATCGCCTTTTGTCACAGGCGATCGCTCTTTGATTCTCAGGTTAATTCTATTCAGGAAAATCAGGAATTACCCATTTGGGGGGTGCAGTCCGTTTTTTTCTCACCGCTTCCTCCGCTATCTCCAGGATTTTGTCGAGGGAAGTATTCTCAATAAAACTTGACGTTGCCGCTGCGTATTCCCGCTTCGGGCACTTGTCGCCCAAAACGCAGCCATTGACGCAAGCTACAGCACAATCGACACTGTTTTCCACCATAACTTTTTTCCTTGACGCTTCTAACAACTAAATAGATAGGTACTCTTGGTTAATTTGTCAAGAGACTTGCCTCTATCTTTATTTTACTTTACAAAGCACAATCAAAGGGCGATCGACTCAGGTAAATTACCGGAAAATTGGGTTTAAAGCCCCGTCTATGTCAATATAAAATCTAAGTAACCTACATAATCTCTAGCTCATGAGCGATTTTCTGCGCCGCTTAAAAATTTTACCTTGGCGAGAAATGCTGCAAATTGCCGCGATCGTCAACTTGACTGTTTTGGCAATAGAACTATTGTTAGCATGGAGTGCGATCGCGATTCCCCCCATCAGCAACGCTCTGATGTTACTCTACAGCTCCTCCCTAGGAACATTGATACCTGTAGTTACAGCCGTGGGAATAGGGGCCCTAGCGGTTTATTTTTTAGAATATTGGCAACAGCAATTTTTACTGAACCGAGCTAATTTGTGGCTGTTAGTTTTCTGTTTAGTCCTAGGTTTATTTTTCAAGTCTCTGTTGTTACCTCCATTTTTCATAAGTTTATCGGAAATTACACCCATAGCAGTTGCGGTGGGAGTTTTTTGGAAAGGTAGAGCTTATTGGAGATAGTTATGGGTTATTTGTTATGGGTTATTTGTTATTGGTTTGTAGCGACGACTGACTTCCTCAGAATAAATCACTAAATTCGTGACTAGAAACCTTGGGAACTAACTGGAAGAAGAAAGGATAAAATTAACTCAATTTCCTCTAAAATGTTTGCGATCATCCCTATTTTGTAAGGGCGAAGCATGACCGCTGTAAATCTCTGGCGCGAGCTAATAAATTGTCTGCGGTCATGCTTCGCCCCTAGGAATATATTTGCCAAACACAGATGCACCAAAATGTTGGGCATTGTCCACTGATTTTTTGAAACTTAATAATGACAGTCAAAACACGCCAACAGGCTAACCTATTGATCCTACTATTTCCGGCTACCGCCTGGTTGATAATTTTCTTCATTTTGCCTGTGCTAATTGTACTTTTGTACAGTTTCTTAGAACGGGGCACCTATGGTGGCGTTACTTGGATATTTACTCTCAGCAACTACCAAGGTTTGTTCAGCGGACTTTTCTGGGGGGTAATTGGTCGATCGCTCTGGCTACCTTTTCTGACAACTGTGGCTTGTCTTTTAGTTGGCTATCCCCTAGCATTCTTGATTGCTACCCGTTCTCCCCGCTGGCGAAATGCCTTACTTTTGCTCGTAATTATTCCATTTTGGACTAATTTTTTAGTCAGAACCTACGCCTGGATTATCCTGCTGCGAAGTGAAGGAGTGATTAACACAGCCTTGCAAACTTTGCATATTATTACCGAACCATTAAATTTGCTATTTACACCTTTCGCTGTGGCGATCGGTCTAATTTATGGTTATTTACCTTTCATGGTTCTGCCATTGTATTCTAGCATAGAACGATTTAATTTTTCATTAGTAGAAGCCGCTCAAGATTTGGGGGCTAATGATATTCGCACTTTTTGGCGTGTATTTTTGCCTTTGACTACTCGCGGGATTGTTGCAGGTTCGATTCTGGTTTTTGTCCCCGCCGTTGGTGCTTTCGTTACACCAGATATTTTGGGTGGTTCTAAAACAATGATGGTGGGAAATTTGATTCAAAATCAATTTTTAAAAGCCCGTGACTGGCCTTTTGGTTCGGCGCTTTCTATGCTATTGACAGTAATAGTATTGATTCCGGTATTGATTTATTTTCGCCTGTCTGATAAAACAGAAAGTTAACAATTAACTGTTGACTGTTAACTGTTGACTGTTGACTACGCTCATGGAACTGCAACTGACAACTGACAACTGACAACTGACAACTGACAACCGACAACTGACTAATGACTAAACTAGATTTACGTGTTCGGGCGATCGGCAAAAAGTGGCTTTGGATACAAGCTACACTAGCATTTGCCTTTCTCTATCTGCCCATTCTAATCTTAATTATTTACTCCTTCAATACCTCCAAATTTAACTCCATTTGGCGCGGTTTTACCCTCGATTGGTATCGCAGCTTATTCAGCGATGTCGGTACTCTCGGCATGGCTAGCAGTAGCAGTGCCGGAATTTGGACAGCACTCAACAACAGCTTACTGATTGCTACTATTTCGACTCTGCTAGCAACAGTTTTGGGTACAGCCATCGCCCTCGCACTGGAACGCTTTCATTTTCCGGGGCGCAAAGCAGTAGAAACTTTACTGTTTTTGCCGATAATTATGCCCGAAATTACGATCGGCATTTCGCTGCTAGTTTTCTTTACCCTAGTATTTCGCATCCTCGAAAATCTAACGGGAATTCGCCTCAATCTCGGTTTACCTACAGTAATTATCGGTCATGTTACCTTTAATATTTCATTTGTGACTATTACTGTCAGGGCCCGTTTGGCGGAACTAGATCCGATATTAGAACAAGCAGCTTTTGACTTGGGTGCTAACGAATGGCGGACTTTTTGGCGGATTACCCTACCTCTAATTTGGCCTAGTGTTTTTAGCGGGGCACTGCTAGCTTTTACTTTGTCTCTTGACGATTTCGTGGTGACATTTTTTACAACAGGTGTTGGTTCAATGACGCTACCGCTATTTGTTTATGGCATGATAAAATTTGCTGTAACACCAGCGATTAATGCGCTATCCACTTTGATGTTGTTGGCTTCGTTATTGCTGGTTTTATCCTCATTGAGAATGAAAAAAAGTTAAAAAAATGCTTTTTGTGTCATAATTAATTTCATGCGCGACTAACAAAACCTATGAAACGCCTGCTGACTTTATTATTTTTGTTTGTGATTAGTGCCTTAGTGCCTTTTGGCTGTAGCAGCCAAGGTGCTAACCAGCAACAAGTGCTCAGCATTTACAACTATGCGTCTTATATCGCCCCAGATGCGATCGCCCAATTCGAGAAAGAGAACAATGTCAAGATTCAATACGATACTTTCGAGAACAGCGACGCACTTTACGCCAAACTCAAACAGGGAAATCCCGGTTATGATGTCATATTTCCCGCAGATTACATGGTGAAAATTATGGCTAAAGAAAATTTACTGGAACCGCTGAATATTAATAACATCCCTAATCATAAAAACCTAGATAATAAATATATTAATCAAACCTTTGACCCTGGCAATAAATATTCTTTCCCCTATCAGTGGGGGACAATGGGCATTGGCTACAATCTCAAGGTAACTAAGGGCGAAATTAATAGTTGGGCATCAATGTTCGACTCGAAATATGCGGGAAAAATTGCATGGCAAGATGATGCTAGATACACTTTTGCTGGGCTTTTGATTTATTTAGGATTCGATCCAAATACAACTAATCCTGAAGAAATTAACAAAGCCCGTGATTTGTTGATAAAAAATAAAAATTTGATTGCTGCTTTTGTCCCCGATACTGGTCAAACTATCTTAGATCAAGGCGAAGTAAATCTGACAATGGAATGGAGTGGCGATATCTTCCAAGTTATGAAAGAGAATCCTAACCTCCGCTATGCTATTCCGAAAGAAGGAACTATTATCTTTTCTGACAATATGGCTATTCCCAAAGGCGCTGTTCACAAAGAGTTAGCAGAGAAATTTATTAACTTTATTTTGCAGCCAGAAGTAGGGGCTAAAATTTCTAATTTTACTCACTTTGGTTCGCCGAATAAAGTAGCAATAGATAAAGGTTTAATCGACCCGCAAGATTTAAAAAATCCTCAAATATATCCCAAGGCCGAGGTGTTTGCTAAAATGAAATTCTTGCAGGATGTCGGGAAAGCCACTGCATTGTACGATCGAGCTTGGACTGAAGTGAAAGCAGGTGCAGGGAAATAAAATCATGGAATTGCTCTACTAGAGGGAATTTTTAACACAATGCACGCCGTAGAACTCCGGGAAATTTCCAAAGTATTTAAAACTGTTCGCAGCGAAGATTTTTTGGCTGTAGATAACATCAATTTGCAGATTGAAAAAAAAGAGTTTTTTTCTTTACTCGGCCCTTCGGGCTGCGGAAAAACTACTACTTTGCGAATGATTGCGGGATTTGAAATGCCGACTACGGGGGAAATTTATATTCACGGTGAAGCGATCCAAAATCAATTGCCATTTCATCGTCCTGTGAATACAGTATTTCAAAACTATGCTTTGTTTCCACACATGACAGTAGCACAAAATGTTGCTTTTGGGTTGGAAATGGAAAATTTATCGAAGCAAACAATTCGCGATCGCCTTGCAGAAGTGTTAAATTTAGTGCAGTTAAATGATTTAGAAAAACGCTATCCCCGCCAACTGTCAGGGGGACAACAGCAACGAGTAGCATTAGCCAGGGCCTTAGTCAAACAGCCTGCGGTTTTGCTTTTGGATGAACCTCTGGGGGCACTGGATTTAAAATTGCGAAAAGAGATGCAATTAGAATTGAAAAAAATTCAGCGCAGGTTGGGGATTACGTTTATTTATGTGACTCACGATCAGGAAGAGGCGTTAACGATGTCGGACAGAATTGCGGTGATGGATGGAGGAAAATTGCAACAAGTGGGAACGCCTGTTGAGATTTATGAATATCCACAAACGCGGTTTGTTGCTGAGTTTATCGGTGAGAGTAATTTCTTGACTGGCCGTGTTGTGTCCAAGGAAAGTGGTACAATTACAGTGTTAGTTGACCAACACTTGCCTGTGTTAGTTGCTACCACTGACGAGCTGCCGGCAGGAAAGGTTGTCACCTTGGTTTTACGACCTGAAAAAGTTGCTATTTATCCGGCTAATTATGAGGCTGAAAATACTTGGCCGGGAACTGTAACAGAGGTGGTTTATATTGGCACTGATACGCGGTATACGGTGCAGTTAACTACGAAAAGCTCGATCGCGATTCGGAGACAAAATTTACACAGAGATGACTTGCAGCGGCACAAAATGGGCGATCGGGTGCAAGTGGCTGTCTCGCCAGACAGTATTTGTATTTTGTGAAGTTTTATAAAAAGTGCGGAGACTTGTTTCTTTGCCAAATGTCAAGAGCAAAAAAAATTAGGGAGAAATTGAAAAATGAAAGATGCTTTTAATGAATTCAAAGAAATTATACAAACTGGCTTAAAAAATAATATGCCACGAGATGCTAAATTGATTACAGTTGGGCAAATTATTCATGCAGTTACCCGCGACGAGCTGACAAATAAAGAAGGTTGGCTGCTGGAAGAGATGATGGGTGGTAGAACAGAGTGGGAAGATGCTCTTGAGTTCAGTATTTGTGACTATCCAGTAGATGTCACAACTCCATCTTTTGACAAACCTCTAATGATTGCTGGCAAAACTTTTCATTCTCGTTTAATGACTGGTACGGGAAAATATCGCAGCATTGCAGAAATGCAGCAAAGTGTGGATGCTAGTAGGTGTGAAATTGTGACTGTGGCTGTGCGGCGCGTGCAAACCAATGCTCCTGGTCATGAAGGATTGGCGGAAGCTCTGGATTGGACTAAAATTTGGATGTTGCCCAATACTGCGGGTTGTCAAACTGCGGATGAGGCGATTAGGGTGGCTCGTTTGGGTAGGGAAATGGCGAAGCTTTTGGGCCAGGAAGATAATAATTTTGTGAAGTTAGAAGTGATTCCTGATGCTAAATATTTGCTACCTGATCCGATCGGCACTTTGGAAGCAGCAGAAAAATTAGTCAAGGAAGGTTTTGCTGTTTTGCCTTACATCAATGCCGATCCCCTGTTGGCAAAACGCCTCGAAGAAGTTGGTTGTGCGACTGTGATGCCTTTAGGTTCCCCCATCGGTTCGGGACAAGGAATCAACAATGCTGCCAATATTCAAATAATTATTGACACCGTAAAGATTCCTGTGGTGGTGGATGCGGGGATCGGGACACCTAGTGAAGCTGCACAAGCAATGGAAATGGGCGCTGATGCACTCTTAATTAATTCGGCGATCGCCAATGCCCAAAATTCTCCAGCAATGGCAAAAGCAATGGGAATGGCGGCGGAAGCAGGGCGTTTAGCGTACTTAGCAGGCAGAATGCCGATCAAAGATTATGCGATCGCTTCTTCTCCCCAAACAGGTACTGTAACCTCAAAATAAATTATTCAATTTTCGTGGTCACTTTTTTGGTAGAGTTGTAAACATCAAAAATACTAAGGATTGTGACTAATGCCTTACATCAAGGATGACGATGGACGCTTGAACAACTTTGCTAAAGAGCCAAAGGTGTATGAAGCCGTACCTCCCAATAAAAACCAGCAACGAAACTACATCATCATGGGTATTGCAGCGGCGATGTTAGTTGCAGGTTTGGTGTTTGTGGCTGCTTCTGTCTAGAAACAGGGCTGAGATTCAAAGCTGATTCAAATCCCGATTTTAAATAACTCTTGAGAAAACCATGTTTCTAGACAAATGGAAACATGGTTTTTGTGCTTCATTGACAAGCAGGAAGTGGCAAAAGTCCTGAGCAACGCGACACTAGCTGAAAGACTACATAAGACCAAAAGCATTAGAAACGAAAAAATCAGGAGGGTGCATCTGTGTTTGGCAAATATATTCGTAGGGGCGAAGCATGACCGCTGTAAATCTCTGGTTATCACTAATAAATTGTCGGCGGTCATGCTTCGCCCTTACACAATTGGGATGCTCCCAATCAGGACGGGGTTGGGACCTGAATTTTAGGTCAAAAATATACAATAGCTAGTTGAAAATCTACCCTAAACAAGCTCCCGGATTTACCTGTGGGCATAAATCTAAAATCTAAAATCTAAAATCTAAAATCTAAAATCGCCAGACTCTGATGTCTATTCCTTCCCAAAAAGTTTCTAGCTCGAACAAGCTGATTTACCAACGCTTGAAACAGGCACTTGAACTGAATTTGCGCCGTCAAATTTTTATCGCCGCCTGCGATGACTTGTGCTTGCGGGACTGTCTAGCAGCCCGCTTAGAGGCAGAATTGACTGCTACAGCCACCGGCGAAAGATTTCGATCGCCGATCGCAATTCCCCGATTTGTCAGCTTGCAACTCAACCTGGGCGATCCGAATCCTTGGGGTGCGATCGCCGCATGGTTGACCGAAAATCCACCGCCCCAAAATTCGCGCAGCTACAGCCCCTTGCCGGGATTTCAAATTTTGGGAGCCGAACACCTGACTCGGCACTCAGCGGCCGTCCAGTGGTCTTTCCTGAGCCATTTGAGAGACATCGAAACCCACTTGCAAGTGTGGGAGTCCACTCTGTTGCTGTGGGTGTCGCGACCTTGGCTGAGTTCGATCGAACAGTCAGCCCCGGAATTTTGGCACTGGCGAACCGGAGTATTTGAGTTTGAAGGAGAACCAACACCCTCCCCCCGCCATTGGGACTTCGGAGAGCGGCTGGAATTGGGCGAGGAATTTTTAAGTTCCCAGTCTGGAGAATCCCAAGTTTCCAGTTCCCTATCTCCTGTTACAAATTCTCCCTTAGTAACTCCCAATTCTCCATCCACAACATCCAACTCTCAGTCTATTGAACTAGCAGATTTAGCGCTACCAACACCGGCCCAGGAGTTGACCACTTACAATCGGGCCGCCGAGGCGGAAAATGTGCAGCAGTTGCAAACTCTGCAATACATTGAACTGTTGCAAGAAAATCAATGTTCCTCCGAATCCTTGGCTTTGGCTTATCAATGTTTGGGGAATTTCTACCGCGATCGCATTCAAGCCGGAGACGCTTCTTGGCAAAACTTAACCATTGCCATTGGTGCGATCGAACAAGTGATTCAATACCTACAAATAGATCCCCACGAACACCAAAATCAACCACCAAATCCCAAATGCACGCTACTAATTGACGAATTTAAACACCACTTAAGTCAATATATTCAGGAGTCAAATAACCTACTGCCAATTTCCGATTTGTGCAACGACCTCGGCACTCTCTACTGGATGTTATCTCGCCTGCAACCAAGCTATACCGAAGCAAATGGCACCGAGGAACCCACGACTTTAGATCCAGTATTTTGCTTGTTTCGCAGCATTGGCATCTACCGAGAAGGTTTAAACAAAAAAGATGGGTCTTTGACACTGCAAACCCGTGCCCGATTAAATAAAAATTTGGGCATCGCCTTGGCTGATTTAGCCCGCTATCAAGACAAAACCGAAAACTTGCAGCAAGCAGTTACAGCCTACCAGCAAGCACTCCTGGATATTGACTCCCGGACGGAACCTCAACAGTATGCAGCGGCTCAGAATAATTTGGCGACAGCATACTGGAGTTTAGCTCAAGATGGTCAGCCGATCGTCTACCTCAAAAGTGCGATCGCCGCTTACTCCCAGGCCCTCATCTGCTACAATCCATCTACAGAACCCCTCAACTATGCAGGAGTGCAAAACAACATTGGTACGGCGTGCTGGAACCTCGCCCAGCATCAACCGGAAGAAATTCTGCTGGTAAGGGCGATCGCGGCCTATCGCGAAGCCTTAAAATACCGCACCAGAGAATTAGCCCCCGCTGCCGCTGCCGCCACTCAAAACAATCTCGGTACAGCTTATTGGCATTTGGCCAACCACTTCCAGCAACAACGCGCTCGGACAGAATCCTTGCAGCAGGCAATTTTAGCCTACGAAACTGCCCTGGATATCGCCTCGCAGCTCGATCGCACCCAACTCACCTTTGACACCTTAGCCGCTCGCAGCAATCTGGGACTAGCCCACTATCAACTAGCTACAGACCCTGATTTCGCCGCCAACAAAGCCGCACAGACACAGCATTTAGAAGCAGCACTGCACCACCAGTTACAAGTTTGCGCCGCCTGGGAACAGCATCTTCAGGACCAAGAGTTAACATATGGAGATAAACTAAATTTACAACCAGACGATGCCAACTCCCAAGCGAGCGATGGTCGGCAAACAGCTTTGAGCTATATTGTCAAAACGATTAGAGCTTTCTATAGTGAATGTGGGCTGCCCGGCCAAAACTTAGCCTTATCCAAAGTTCCAGGAGATTTGTTGCCGGAAATTTTGCGTAGGTTATAACTATTAAAAGCTGAATTTTTCCCAGATATGTATCCAGTTTTCTATTATTATGGTTAAACATTCTGCCCTAATTATTCAAACAAAATTGTGGTCATGACCCCAGAAAAAATCCTTGTGGTTGATGACGACCCGGCAATCCGAAATTTAATTCACCGTTTTTTAAGTCAGCAAGGTTATCAAGTTGAGTCTGGCGAGGACGGTCACACTGGTATGGAATTATTCAAGCAATTTAATCCTAAATTAGTGATTTTGGATGTAAATTTACCAGATACCACCGGCTACAGTTTGTGTAAACAAATGCAAAAGGAGACGGGCGTTTTTGTAGTCATGCTAACTAGCCGCACCGATGAACATGACAAGGTGATAGCCTTTGACTGCGGTGCTGACGACTACATTACTAAACCTTTTAGTCTTGTAGAGATTAAAATTCGCGTAGCAGCTCTTTTGAGGCGGTTGCGCCAGCAAAAAAATTCAGAGGAACCTGAAAGCCGTGTCTTCGGAAAGCTGGCTATAGATCCCTTAAGTCGGGTGGTGACTCTCGGTGGCCAGATAGTTGCTTTGACTGCACTGGAATTCGATTTGTTGTACTGTTTGGCCAGCAAACCAGGTCGCGTGTGGAGGCGTGCGGAATTGCTACAAGAAGTCTGGGACTATGAGTATGTAGGAGCCGATCGCGTAGTCGATGTCCATATCGGTCAAATTCGTCGCAAAATCGAACCCGATAGTAATCAAAATTCCATGATTCAAACCGTGCGGGGCGTGGGCTACAAATTTGTTGAGACAAGCAGCTAGAAAGTGTCAAGACCGTTCGTGTTAAACTGAACAAATCTTCATTTGCTCAGTTTAACACTTAATAAAGGTGTTACCTTTAAAGGTGCAACGGCTGCACTCGCTATCCCTTCTACTGTATAGGCATTAGGGAATACTTTTCTAGTGATTTGTAAGGAACCATTAACGTCAGCATTGAGTTTGACTCCTGACTGAGATCGAAACAAGCCTCTCTTGACACGTTTACCCAGGTAGGTATTGTGTTTGCGGGGTGTTTCTAAATCTAAAGCACTCGTCTTTGAGGTATAAGATTCTGAGCGTGACTACGACTTTGATTCCTGCTAATTGACATTTATATGCGATTTGGTCAATTAATCTTGCATGGGGAATCTGCGTGAATGACTGATTATTTCTTTTACCTATATTCAGATTCTGTTTCCAGTTCTCATTCTTACCAATTACTAAGATACCAATGATATAAGTCGGTGAGACTATATTTCTTACTACTAGCAAAGAAGTATTGACGACAGATGTAATTAGCTGCATTGTAGAGATTCTTAGATAAGAAAGATAGTCGATCTATGGACTGCCAATGCTGATGGGATTGTTTAATGATGTGTCTCTCTACTAAAATCATTCTCTCAAGAGATTTGTAAAGGTTTTACCACAAATGTTGAGTTATTTTGCTTGCTGCTCGCTACCCTCGAATTCCTCCGTGGGTGCATCTGTGTTTTGTAAATATATTCGTAGGATGCTCTAGCATGACCGCAGACAATTTATTAGTTATAACCATAGATTTACTGCGGTCATGCTATACCCCATACAAAATCGGGATGCTCCCTCCTCCGTGGGGTCTGTTTCTTCACCAAAAATCCCTTAGCTGGTTTCTTGTAAATATTTGCTAACTTCGATCGCCCTTTCCAAACCCAGCCGCACACAATCTCCCAAAGCCACCCCGCCAACGTAATTACTACACAAATACATCCCTGGCAAAGATTTTAAGCCTCGATCGATCTGTTGGAGGCGATCGAGATGCCCCAAATTATACTGAGGAATCGCCTGTTTCCAGAGCTTCACCGCCAACACCTTCGGCTGTGGCACATTCGGTTTGAGCAAGATGCGAGACAAATCTCGATGCACCTCGGCCACAATTTCTTCGGGGTCAAGATTGCCAATACCCGAATCCGTAGCCCCACCGATGTAACTCGTCAGAGTTTGCCAACCCGCCGGCGCGCGCGAGGCAAATAAACTGGAAGTCCAAATCGTTCCCAGAGTGCGAATTCCCTGCCCCCTCGGAATTAAATTTCCAAATCCCACCAGTTTACCCTTGACATCCGACACCGGATATGCTAACACAACACAGGCAACAGTAGGGTAAGTAAAAGCTTGTAAAATGCTACTAACTTCCGGTTGCAGAGATTGCAGCAAATCCGCGGCCACATAAGCAGGCGTTGTCAGCACCACAGTCCGAGTCTCAACTTGTTGCGGCCCGTCGGGGGTAGAGAATTGGGCAATATAAGTTTTATGTTCAGTACGCTGCAAACCTGTCAGATGCCAATTCAGTTTCAGGCGATCGCCCAAGGAAGCAGCGATCGCCTCTGGCAGAGCCTTCAGCCCCCCTTTAAACGAACCCAGCTCCCCCGGCTTAGTCTGAGGAATATTCGGGTCTGGAGGCATTTTTTTCGGCCGTTTCCTGGCAGAAAGCAGCGCCCCGGCCACCAGCCCGCCACCAGCATCAGCCATCTTTGTCACCCGGCCAAAAGCAGCCGCCGCGCTAAGTTGTTGAGGATCGCCGGCATAAACCCCAGACACAAAGGGCTCCACCAATCGCTGCATCACTTCCGTACCCAGATGTCGCCGGAAAAACTGAGAAACAGTTTCCTCCTCACCCTGCTGCGAAAGTGTAGCACCCATTGCCGGAGCCACAAACCCCAAAGCCCCGAACAGAGCCCGCAGTTTCCCCGGAAAACTCAGCAACCCAGACTGAATAATCGCCCCAGGAGTCATCGGCACAGGTTGCAGCTTATTTTGCCAATATACAAACCGAGGCAATTGGCGATCGGCAAAAATCAACTCCTGCTTCAGCCCCACATCCACAGCCAACTTCATCAATTCCGGCGTCGGCGAAAAACTATTCGGGCCCTCCTCCCACAGAAACCCATGCCCTGTAGAAGTTGTGATATTCCCGCCCACACGTCCCTGACTCTCAGCAACTAAAATCTTCAGCGGATCTCCAGTCTTTGCTTCCTTGTGCAGCGCGTGGGCCAGACTCAAGCCGGTAATACCAGCACCCACAATCAAGGTGTCTACTCGGTTCGTCATTGGTAAATGCTAATTGGTAACTACTAATTGTTGAGTAACCCGTAGTTGGAGTACATCGGAATAAATCACAATATCCCATTACAGTTCACTTTTGCAACTCCTCTATAAGCGCTTCCTTCAGCTTGTGGGACGACATACTCCGTTAGTCAACCTCAGAAAATCGTCAACTTACTCAGAGAACCATTTTAGCGTAATCGATGAAGACGCTTAGGGAAGTTTAAGTTTCAACCCCGCCCTATAAGTGCCACGCCAAATCAGAGATGTTAAGCGTGCTATACATTATTGCTGTGCAAGTCTTGAGGGGACTGAAACAGCGTCTCCAGATAAACTCTTGCCGCTTGGCGATAGCTACGGGAAGCCTCCGGGGTGCCACTGTCGGCATTCTGCAACAAAAACAGCGACAAGGAAGCACAGAAAACTCGGTCTAGATCCCATTCAGGATGAGTTTCCAAGTAGGTTTTGAGGGAATCATGCAGCGTTTCGGGAATTTCGGCAAAAATACTGACTGTTGGGTTCATCATTTTTTTTAGTCTCGCTAATAAATTGAAAATAGAACCCACCTTTCGGCCGGATACAGGTCTAGACACTGCCGAAACCAGAGTATTTTTTTTAGGTAGGTCGCATCATTGTGCGCTATGAGGGGGTAGGTTTGTCAATGTGGCGAAATATTACAAAGTCCTTTAGATAAAAAAAAGATTTACGAAAGAATCAGCCTTTGAGTACATTTTTTGTTACATATTTTTATATTCTTTAGAAAAACCGAAGGCTGGGGGAGCAAGTTAACAAAATCCCCAATACCGCAGCAAGATCCGACAGCGCCGTTGATTTCTGTGGAAAACTTTGTCAAATCTGTGGAAAACCTGCAACTTGCCTGTGGAAACGCTGTGGAATATTGCGGAAAAACTAAGGGAAAAAATAAGAATTGCGAAGGGGGATGGGTATTGTTGATGGTTGATCAGTGACTATTGACTGGAGTTTAGACTAAGCAGGGCTTGCTGAATAATCGATCGCAAATCAATAACAAGAGCGATCGATATATTCAAGCCGAGGTAAACATGAGTTTTTCCTGCCTCAATTTGAGTTAAATATAAGCGCCGATTATGTTGAGCCCAAAAACAGGGATTGTTTTCCCGGAACGGCATAAAAACACACAAAAAACCCGATACCACCAGGTAGAAATGTTGATTGCTAAAAAGTTAGACAGGAAGATTCACCGACTTGAAAAAAAGCTAGCCCGTCAACAAAAAGACTCTAAGAGAAGAAATGCAAGCCACCTTCAGATTGCCAAATTGCACAACGAGATAGCAGACATCCGCACAGACTTCCTGCACAAACTGTCAACTAAAATAGTTAACGAAAACCAAGTGATTGTTTTGGAAGATTTCAATGTGTCAGGAATGGTCAATAATCGCAAGCTTGCTAGAGCAATTAACCAGCTTGCGATGGTATGAATTCCAAATGTTGTGCGAAGCAAAATCTGATAAGCTCGATCGCCAATTTAGGATTGTTAGTCGAAAGGATAGCTGATTTTACTAATAAGTGCTATTTTGCTATAAAATTTTAAATCAACACTCAACACTCACCACTTTTCAATGAAATCTAAAACTCCTGCTTCCCCAACACCACCAAGCCCAGAGTCAGCCGAAAAAGCAGAACCTGCCTTTGGCTGGAACGCCTACGCGGAACAAATCAACGGACGATTTGCCATGGTAGGATTCGTGGCAATTCTGTTGCTCGAATTCTTCACAGGCGAGAATTTTTTTACCTGGCTAGGTTTGGGTTAAATCACTAAAAAACGGAAGGTGAAAAATAAATTGTTATCCAATTTTCACCTTCCCCGTAGATGTTTGAAATCCGAGAACATCGATTTATAAATTATTAATTATTAATGACTTCCCGGACTTTCAAACTGTACTTTCCTTTACCTTTGGGCGGTGAATCAAAAGCATTGACAATTACTTTGTAGCTACCACTGGCCGACAAAGTAACAGTCAATTCCGAATTGGAGTTTTGCTCAGTAGCATCATCATTTTCTGCAAGCAACTCGCCTTTGGAGTTGAAGACAGCCAAATAAGTATCAAACTCGCCACTTTCTAAAGACACAACTACTGTCTGGCCTGTCGTGCCTTCAAAGGTATATTCATCATATAAACTGCTGTCTGAGGGCAGTACGGAAGACTTAGCCGGAGTCAGTTCTCCTTGTTTATCCAAAATGACTTTAGACGATCCGGCAGCAGGAATAGGCAAAGCTGAGGGAGTTGGTATGGCTGATGGCGAAGACTTAGGAGTAGCTTGAGCTAAAACATGATTAATATCCCTGTTAGTATGAGGAGCATTCTGAGAAAATCCTGCGGCAATTAGGGTAGAATTACCGGGCGCTAAAACTCCACTCGCATCGAAAACTGGCGAGGAAGCAACGGGCTTGGCTGAAACAGTAGCTAGCAGAGCAATTGGCGCGATCGCCCAAAATCTAACTTGACGCATGAATTACCTCAGTTTTTGATGAAGGAAGAAGGAAGAAGGCAGAAGGAAGAAGGAAGAAGAACCCCCCCCTGCCCCCCCCTAGGGGGGAAATTCAAGCAGAAGGAAGAAGGAAGAAGAACCCCCCCCCTGCCCCCCCCTAGGGGGGAAATTCAGGCAGAAGGAAGAAGAACCCTCCCCTGCCCCCCCCAAGGGGGGAAATTCAGGCAGAAGGAAGAAGAACCCCCCCTGCCCCCCCAAGGGGGGAAATTCAGGCAGAAGGAAGAAGAACCCCCCCCTGCTCCCCCCTAGGGGGGAAATTCAGGCAGAAGGAAGAAGAACCCCCCCCTGCTCCCCCCTAGGGGGGAAATTCAGGCAGAAGGAAGAAGAACCCTCCCCTACCCCAGGGCGGTTTCATTCTGCAAAAAACGAGGGCTTTGTAGGGGTAGTGCCCCCGTGCCTACCCCCCCACTCATAACTAATTCCCAATTACTAATTTTCAACTTTTAGCGGACTGTTAGAGTGTAACGCCCCCGGCCCGAAGCGTCGTAAGCATTGACAATGACACGATAGCGACCCGTAGCGGGTAAAGTAACGCTTAGAGACGCATTTTTAGTCGCATCGCTCTCATCATCATTTTCTGCTACTAATCGACCATTAGGGCCAAACAGAGCCACATAGGGATCGAACTCTTTACTTTCGAGGGAAATATCCACCGACTGACCCGATCGACCTTCAAAAGTATACTCGCGATACAGACTGTTGTCAGAGGGTAGTACCTGAGCTCCTGGGGCTAAAGTACCTTCTTCTTGCAAAATCGCCCTGGCCGCTTGGGTAGAAGCTGCGGCTTTCAGTTCTAGTGTATAAGCTCCCGACTGCCTGGCCTGGTTGGAATTTGCCAATAAGGTGTAAGTGCCGTTTGCTGGTAGCCTGACTGTAATTCGGGCATTGTTACTGCCTGCGCCGTCATCATCTTGAGCGATTTGCCGCCGATCGGGGCCGAGCAAGATTAAATAAGGGTCAATTTCTTGACTTTTCATTTCAATTGTGATTCGCTGACCTGCTTTTCCTTCAAAGGAGTAGAGGTCGAAAAAGCTGTTGTCTCCCGGCAGAACGCTAGACTGGTTGGTGAGTTTGCCACTGATTGCTGGCCCGTTGAGTGCTAGTTTTGCAGGTGATTTGTTACCAAAGGGCGATCGTGTCTGAGCAACGCGGGGAGCTCGCCCTTCTCTTACCGCCGTCAGGAAAGCGGGCACTTTGTCTATGGAAATGGCAAAACCGATGCCGATATTGCCTCCGCCCTGACCGCGAGTAAAAATAGAAGTGTTGACTCCGATTAATTCTCCCGAACTGTTAAGCAGTGGACCTCCTGAATTGCCGGGATTGATGGCTGCGTCTGTTTGAATCAAGCTTCGTTGTTGGTCGATGCGGCTGACAATTCCGACGGTAAAAGTACCTTGAAATCGACCGAAAGGATTGCCGATCGCAAATGCTTGTTGTCCCACTTTCACCGAACCGGGACGGGCTAAAGGAATTGTCGGTAAATTGTTTTGACCCCGCATTTTAACTACGGCTAAGTCTAAGCCTTCTTCCCCGAATCCAATGACATCGGCTGGGACTTTTTTGCCATCTGACAAAATTATATTGACAGTACCGCCGGCGGAAACAACATGGGCGTTGGTTAAAACCATGCCGTCGGGGCTGATAATTGTGCCGCTACCGTTGGATTTATCTGTATCGACGGTAACAACCGCCGGACTGGCTCGTTCGTAAACGCGAATATTAGTTTGTTCTTCGATATTTTGGGCGATCGCACCCTGTCTATCCAGCGACTTAAATTCAGTAACATCTGGTGATGACTGCACAGGGGATGTGGTAACAACGGCGGTGGCGCTGGCTGAAACCCCCATTGTTAAAATTCCCGATATTGCTAAACTTAAAAGTTTGAAATTCATGGCGATCGATGAGTATTTAGCTGTCGGTTGTGATCTGTGTTGTCTCTGCGTTGATCTGCGGTTTCCCACTCCCCATTCACAGTTTTTTGGATCGTAATTCTCCGATCGCGATCGCCAGTAGATGGGCATCAATCAAATGTAACTGGTATTTTGCCGGTGATATTGACACCAGAAATATTAAATTTCACCCATCTACTTAGCACTTCCCCTAGTTGTCGAAATTGGGGGAATTATCCGGTTGGTCTTCCGGGTGTTCTACTGGTCGATACTCGACGTAATCTGAGGGTGGTGCTTGCACATCCCGGCTACTAGGGCGAGACTTCCCTCCTTCGGCGGGACGGGTTTTTTTGGTTCTCGGTGTCCCATCGCTGCGGTTATCGGAAGTTGGCGGGCGGCTGTTACGGCTGCGAGTCGGTTTTTCATCGGGATTGTCTGAAATGTCCCAACGGTCCGATCGGTCCGAACGCTCCGATCGGTCCGAACGCTCCGAACGCTCCGAGCGCTCTGGGGCCTGGTTTTCGGGGCGAGAGGGGCGTTTGCGGGACGATCGCTCAGGTCCATCGGGTTTAGATATATCAATGCTGCTGTTGCGACGGTCGGGACGGCGGCGAGGTTCATCGTCGTAGCCTTCCCGCGAAGCACGATAATCTTGACTACCTCTAATCCGGGGACGCTGGGGATAGTCTTCCTCTGGTTCTAGCTGCTCAATGTCAGCATCGTAGCCCTCATAACCGTAGGCGTTGCTGACGGGTCTATCTTCATCGATATATTGTGCCCGGCTTTTAGCTTGGGCGGTGGTTGCTCCCCGCAGCTTAATACTTTCGGCTGCAAAAAATATGGCGGAACCGGTGAGCATGAATTGACCGAAGGCCAGAATTGGATCTAGCCGCCAGCCTTGAAATAATAGAATACCGCCACAAAGTAGACCTACTGCTGCAAAAAAAATATCGTGGTCTCGTGCTAGCTTGGGACGCCAAGATCGTAGAAAGTAAAGTCCCGCGCCAGCTACTGCTAGGATGATCCCCAGCAGGCTGCTCCAGTTTAATCCTAAATTAACCATTACCCTATCTCCTATTTCTGTTCTATATTAGCGAGTTAGATGTTTACATTTTTACTTAAATCTGCTATTCCGACTTGGCTGGATGAGGGTCTCATCCGCTTTGCAGCTTGGGAATTGACATAATATTGACTAATACAGAGTCTGAACTGCTCATATAAAATCCTGTCTTCATCGTCCTGTATTAAACTCTCTCTTCTCTTCCTTCGCGTCCTTAGCGCCTTCGCGGTTAAATCATTCCGATACAACCGGAATTGATATCACCGGGCTACAGGTAGAGCGAGGGACTTTCCGGCGGTGTCAGTTAACGCGAAAAACCTCAGCTTGGCAGTTCTAGAAGGTTTTGCCTTCTGAGTTGCTTACAGCCGAGGTTTCGGAACTGGGGAAATGCCCGACTTCAAGCCATAGCTACAGCCGACAATTGACTTTGACGCCGGACTTGGATCTTTAGAGATGTTTTAGGTGCGCTTAATTTTGTCTTTTTGGCTGATGAAGATTAGGGCGATCGTTGCTGGAATTACCACCAAACTAACGCCCACCAGCAGGCTGTACAGAAAATTCGCGAGTGAAGGAGTCATAGATTCAAAGCCTTTGTTACAACAATTTGATTTTTATTAATTTTATACTTTCGATCGCACCAGGGAAACAGTTAAAATTATGAATACCTGACTTAACAAAACTTAAAATTTCGACACAATAACTCTATGACTGGTATTACCGTTACAAGTTGGATTCTGGGCTCTGTCCTAGTGGTGATGACTTTGCTGTTCATTTTCCGCATCGTTCTGACTTGGTATCCGCAGGTCAACCTCAGCAAACTGCCATTGAGCTTGATTGCTTGGCCCACGGAACCTTTTTTAGTCGTAACTAGAAAAATTGTACCCCCGATCGGCGGGGTGGACATTACGCCGATTATTTGGGTTGGCATCTGTAGCTTGCTGCGAGAAATGATTCTCGGTCAGCAGGGGCTACTGACGATGATGATGTAGGAATGGGGAATTGGGCATGGGGCATCGCTGCACTGGGCATCGCTGCACTGGGCATGGGGCATCGGTTAGTTGCCTACTGCCTACTGCCTACTGCCAATTGCCTACTGCCTACTGACTATTATTCATGAACTGTTCGACAAAGTTCGTGTAAACTTCGCCCCTGAGAAATTCCGGGCTGTCGAGGATTTTTTGGTGGAAACTGAGGGTGGTGGGAACACCGGTAATCGCACATTCCCGCAGTGCCCGTTTCATCCGGCGAATGGCTGAAGGTCGATCGCGCCCCCAGACTATCAACTTACCAATTAAAGAATCGTAGTAAGCCGGTATTTCATAATCAGTGTAAACGTGAGAGTCCATGCGCACCCCTGGGCCGCCGGGAGGCAAAAAGCCCGTGATTATGCCCGGATGAGGCCGGAAATTGCGATCGGGGTCTTCGGCATTGATCCGACACTCGATCGCATGGCCGTTAAGGATTACTTGGTTTTGCTTGATTTGCAGTTTTTCTCCTTGGGCGATCCGAATTTGTTCCGCGATCAAGTCAAGGCCTGTAATCATCTCCGTCACGGTATGTTCTACCTGAATCCGGGTGTTCATTTCCATGAAGTAGAACTTGCCCGATTTGTCAAGCAAAAATTCCACTGTTCCTGCACCCGTGTAGTTGATGGATTTGGCCGCGGCAATGGCGGCGTGACCCATTTGATCTCGCAGTTTCTGGCTGAGGGCTGGGCTGGGGGCTTCTTCCAGGAGTTTTTGGTGTCGGCGCTGAATCGAACAATCTCTTTCGCCGAGGTGGATGACGTTACCGTAGTTGTCGGCGAGGATTTGGATTTCGATATGCCGGGGTTTTTCGATGAATTTTTCTAGGTAAAGTCCCGGATTGCCGAAGGCTGCATCGGCTTCGCCTTGGGCTGCACTAAATAGCTTGGGGAGTTCCGATGGTTCTCTGACTAGCCTCATGCCACGGCCTCCACCGCCGGCTGTGGCTTTGATCATCACAGGATAGCCGATTTCACGGGCGATCGACAAAGCTTCGTGTTCATCCGCCAGCAATCCTTCACTACCGGGAACTGTGGGGACTTTCACCCGCTGCATAGTTTCTTTAGCCGTGGATTTGTCGCCCATTGCCCGCATCGCAGCAGGACTAGGACCAATGAACGTAATTTGATGATCGGCGCAGATTTCCGCAAATCGGGCATTTTCCGCGAGAAAGCCATAGCCAGGGTGAATGGCTGCGGCATTCCGCGTCAGGGCTGCGGCGATGATGTTGGGAATGTTTAAATAGCTTTTGCTGCTGGTGGGGGGGCCGATACAAACGGCTTCGTCTGCCAACTGGACGTGCAAGGCGTGCTTGTCTACGGTGGAGTGAACGGCGACCGTGGCAATCCCCATTTCCTCGCAGGTGCGTAGTATGCGGAGGGCGATTTCTCCGCGATTAGCGATTAAAATTTTCGAGAACCCCATCTTCGGTGCTTATTCACTCAATATTCTGTAGAATAATCCCTTTCGGTATCTTCTGGATAATGGTTTCCCATAAATTCTTAACAAAAATTTATTTTACAATTTACTGATAATGGTGCTATGATTTTAAATCGGTGGTCTCAAGGGGCTAGTCACAAGTTAAAATTCAGGAACCTCAACCTGTGCATCTTTAACTCGTAACGCAAAAAATCCCAGAGATAGTCAAAAAGAGCGGATGTGGCGGAATTGGTATACGCGCACGCTTGAGGTGCGTGTGGCATTATGTCCTTGCGAGTTCGAGTCTCGCCATCCGCATTGAATAGGTAAAACAACTGTTGGCAGTTTTTGCTGTTGGCAGTTGTTTTGTTTTTGATTGTGATTGTGAGTGGCCAGAAACCGGGTTTTTTGGAGATATTTTGTTAATGTCGATAGAAATCGTAAAAACCCGGTTTCTTAGATTGTGATTGTGAGTGGCCAAAAACCGGGTTTTTTTGAGAATACTTCGTCAACAGTCTCTAGAAATCGTGGCTACACAAACAATGTCCGCCTCCGCGGACTAAGATTGAATTAACATCATGTTTTGTCTTTCTTTTTAGCGGGAATTCGACTGAAAGCGGAAGCAGATACACTGTTTGCACAAGGCTATCGGCAGAATAAAATCAGTCAATTTCGAGAAGCTTTGCAGTTTTATGAACAGGCATTAACTATCTATCGGGAAATAGGCGATCGCCAGCGAGAAGCTGCTTCCCTCCGCAATTTGGGCAGTGCTTACAAATCCCTAGGGAAATTCCAGAGGGCGATCGAATTTCACCAACAGTCTTTAGAGATTTCACGGAAGACATAAACCAAATAAACCTGGTTTTTCGCAGTTTTTAGGCGATGTATGAATATTCTCGAAAAAACCCGGTTTCTCGCCATACCCAAAATCTCAGAAACCGGGTTTTTCGCCAAATCATCGACTGTAATCAACTATTCTGGAAAAAACCCGGTTTCTCGCCCCACCCAAAATCTCAGAAACCGGGTTTTTCGCCAAATCATCGACTGTAATCAACTATTCTGGAAAAAACCCGGTTTCTCGCCACCCCGCGCATCCATTTTTTGAGTATGACAGCGACGAAGATGATGCGCCTAAACGGTGTCACATTCTAGTATGGTTGCAAGATAATCCCCAAACTTTGCAATTGGCAACCTCAACTTTTAATTATTCTGTGATGAATCTGTTGTGTTCTCGTGCTAAAATCATATTTGTGTATTGCGCAGCTCGGAAAAACTATCGCAAAGCACAGCAAATTGTCGGCGATTTAGAAAAGAAGCTTCCTGAATTCGGTGAAATTGAAAGAGAACAAGATAGAATTGAACAGGTGGAATTCGATCGCGAAAAGGAAGAGAGAGAACGTCAGCGCGATCGCGAACAAATACAATTGTACAGGCAAAAGGAAGAAGAAGAGAAAATTCGCGATCGCCAACAGATGGAATTATACCAGCAAAACGAAGACAAAGAGAAAAAGCGCGATCGCCAACTTGAGAATATCATCTTTTTTGTCGGAACTGCGATCGGCGGCGGACAAATCTTTTCCGCAGCTTATCCTCTCATCAAGGATACACCGATTCGCTGGCAACCCGATTTTTCTCTCCCGCTGCATCCCTTTGCTGCGACAATTTTGTGGAGTCTGCTGTTTGGCTTAGTATTTGGCTTGTTAATGCTGGGTGTCGCCGTGTTGATTAGGAAAATATTTAGATAATTTGGATTTAGGACTTACGCATACAATCATAGAAACCGGGTTTTTTTCCAGATAACCGACTGTATCGATATTCTTGGTAAAAACCCGGTTTCTGGGGCCACGCATCACAGCTAAAGAAACCGGGTTTTTCGGAGTTTTTGGGTGGTGTAACAATACTCTCGGAAAAAACCCGGTTTCTGGCCTATAAATTACAAATACCGAGTTAATTGTACTCGATAGCGTTCCTTCTTGGTAACAGCAACTTCTCCTATTTCCAATCTTCCCTTGCCGCTAACAGCGATTAAATCTCCAGACTTGACATTATAACTAGCTTGAGTGATGTCTTTCCAATTAACTCGCACGTCGCCGCTGTCAATTAAATCGACCATTTTGCTGCGAGACATGGCGAATCCAGCCGAAGCCACAGCATCTAATCTCATCGATGCTTCAACTGTCACCATTTCTTTCTTTTTTGGTTCTCTAATCTTGAGTTCACTCAACTCAATGCGACGAGTTTTTACTGGAACCGATCGCACTTGTTGCAAACTCATCTCCAAATACTCTACCATCTCAGGCATCACGATCGCCTGCGCCCCACGTTCGCCCAACACAATCACATCACCCGTTTTCTCGCGCACAATTCCCGTGCCCAACATCGCCCCCAAAAAGTCGCGGTGAGAAGCTGTATCGAATAGGAAATTGCCAGCGATTTCTACCGCAGCCATGTTAACGCGAGCAGAGTCGATCGCAATTTCCGATCGCGCGATCGCAATTCTTTGTCTTTCCGCCTGCGGATACCCACCCCAAGCCACCAATTCCACATCACTCAAACGACTAAATACAACCTTAGCATCCGCTAATTCAGGAGGCGACAGAAAATCAGTCAGAGTCACTTCCCAAGTTTTAATAGCTTGTTCGGCGCAGTCAATCACTCGCGCCACCGATTCGCGATTTTCAATACCTTTTAACAGTTCTTCTCTTTGCAAATTTGCCATAATTAAATCAACCTACAAAATATCACTTAAATCCAAAACAAAACCCGGCAATACATCCTCACCTGATAGAGTTGCAGGGGAATATCTAATTTCCACATCTCTATCAGGGCGGGAGATTTCAACTTGTCTATTTTTGCGATCGAGCAACCATCCCAACTTTGCTCCATTTTTGATGTACACTTTCATTTTAGCCCGCAATTTTTCTAATGAATCGCTAGCCGACCGCAATTCCACTACAAAATCAGGACAAATCGGTGCAAATTTCTCTTTTTGTTCGGGAGTTAAGGCATCCCATCTGTCGCGTCGCACCCAAGCAGAATCAGGAGAAATATCTGAACCGTCGGGCAGTTTGAATCCACTAGAAGAGTCGAAAACAACTCCTAAATTGTTTTGAATATTCCAAGCTGTAAGTTGAAAGTTTAAGCCAGAATTTCGTCTGCCAGTCTCGCTACCCGTAGGTGACATGATAATCAATTCTCCATTAGCCGTGCGTTCAAATCTTAAATCCCGGTTGTTTTGACACAACTGAAAAAACTGCTCATCAGTTAATTCGAGAGTTAATTCTAGGGGAGAATGTAGGGCGATAGTTTGTGATTCCATAACTGTCTCCAAAGATTAATTGAGTAGAATGAAAACAGCCAACTGCCAACTGCCAACTGACAACTGCCAACTGACAACTGCCAACTAACTATGTTTCTGTATAACCTTGCATATTTTCCGGTTCAAACTGCCGCAAAATATTAGCAGCCTTTCCAGTTAAATCATCAGTACCCTTCACCGCAATCAAAAACTTACCCGCATTCAAACGGTTGCGGTAGGGTAAAGCATCGCCGCTACCAAAAGCCATACCACCCGCGCCTCCCACAAACACGCTACCCATCCCAGCAGCGATCGCACCTAATACCCCACCGATGACATGATCGCCTATTTCTCCCGCCCAAGCAAAAGTCCTTAACTCCGTAATCAGACTGAAAGTAAAGCCAGCAATAAACCCAAAAGGTATCAACCAAATAGCCATCAGTTTAGCTTGCTTCTTTGCTTGCTGATTCGGGTCTATCAAACCAAATTCATCAGCAGTTTTGTAGCCGCGGCCCAAAATGCTGACTTGTTTCATCGGTAAGCCTTCTTTTTCTAGAGCACAATAGGCTGCTTCGGCTTGCATTCGATCGGGGAGTACGGCAATAAGATAATTCATTAAACACAATTCCTGATAGTTCAGCTAAGATAGCTAAAATGTATTATAACCCGAAAAGACTTGCTAGCTAAGCAGTTCGGGGATTTGAAGGCGGTTTGAGAGTGCGATCGACCACAAACCTAAAATATTTCAAGCAAAAACGACCTGTCTAGACCAAATACATATACAATTCAAACTGCACAAAGCCAAAATTAAGCTCAGCAGTAAGATACTGCTCCCAGTCTTAGCCTTTACTTTGAGCTCGCTGGGCCTATTTTTACTGAATTCCACTCAATTGCTTGCTATGCCTAAAGTTTTAGTATCCGATCCCATCGACCAAGCCGGAATTGATATCCTCTCTCAAGTCGCTCAAGTTGATGTCAACACAGGTTTGTCAGCAGCAGAACTGGTACGAATTATTCCAGATTACGACGCTTTAATGATCCGTTCTGGCACCCAAGTTACCAAAGAAATCATCGAAGCCGGCAACTTACTCAAAATCATCGGGCGCGCCGGAGTCGGCGTAGACAACGTAGATGTACCCGCCGCCACACGCAAAGGAATTGTAGTCGTCAATTCTCCCGAAGGTAACACGATCGCCGCCGCCGAACACGCGATCGCCATGATGCTGTCCATGTCCCGCCACATCCCAGAAGCCAACGCATCTGTCAAAAGTGGTAAATGGGAACGCAACCGCTTCATCGGCGTAGAAGTTTACAAAAAAACCCTCGGTATCGTCGGTTTGGGCAAAATCGGCTCCCACCTAGCCGCCGCCGCCAAAGCAATGGGCATGAAACTCCTAGCCTACGACCCCTTCATTTCCACCGAAAGAGCCGAACAGTTGGGCTGTCGCTTAGTAGAACTAGAACTGCTGATGCGCGAATCTGACTACATCACGCTACACATCCCCAAAACCCCCGAAACCCTGCACCTAATCAACGCAGAAGTGCTGTCGAAGATGAAGCCCACGGCCCGCATCATTAACTGCGCCAGAGGTGGCATCATCGACGAAGCAGCCCTCGCTGAAGCCATAAAAGAAGGGAAGATTGCCGGCGCTGCGATCGACGTTTACGAACACGAGCCCCTGGAAGCTGATTCTCCTCTGCGGAGTGTGGGCCAAAACATCGTACTCACACCCCACTTGGGCGCATCGACAGCCGAAGCTCAGGTGAATGTGGCGATCGACGTTGCCGAACAAATCCGTGATGTACTGTTAGGATTACCAGCGCGATCGGCTGTTAACATACCAGGAATTTTCCCAGATTCGATCGAAAAACTCAAACCATACCTGCAACTGGCCGAAACCCTAGGCAACCTCGTCAGCCAGCTAGCCGGCGGCCGAGTCGATTACCTCAACGTCCAACTCCAAGGCGAATTGGCAACCAACCAAGGTCAACCCGTAGTCGTCGCCGCCCTCAAAGGCCTACTTTCCCAAGCCTTGCGAGAGCGCGTTAACTACGTCAACGCCAGCATCGAAGCCAAAGAACGTGGCATTCGCGTCGTCGAAACCAGAGATGCCTCCATTCGCGACTACACAGGCTCTCTGCACCTGATGGCCAAGGGAACCCTGGGCGAACACACCGTCACTGGTGCTGTCCTCGGCGAAAACGAAATTCGGATTACCAGCGTGGACGATTTCCCCGTCAACGTTTCCCCGACTCACCATATGTTATTTACCTTGCACCGCGATATGCCGGGAATTATTGGCAAAATTGGTTCTCAGTTGGGCAGTTTTAATGTCAATATTGCCAGTATGCAGGTAGGGCGTAAAATCGTGCGCGGTGACGCGGTGATGGTTCTAAGTCTCGACGACCCTCTACCAGAGGGGATTTTGGCTGAAATCATCAAAGTTCCAGGAATTCGGGATGCTTACACGGTAAATCTTTGAGGTATTTTAGATTTTAGGTTTTGAATTGGGGGACTGATCCCGCCCCATTGGTGTCAACTTAACGTCAAACCCAGTCAGAGACTGCTGTTTGACTATTAAGCCTAGATCCCCCCTAGCCCCCCTTAAGAAGGGGGGGACAAGAGTCTTCTCAAAGTCCCCCTTCCCCCCTTGGGGGGGGCTAGGGGGGGGTGGGGATTTAGGGGGATCTAGACTCAGGTAAAAACCAGATTTCTCAGGGCTTTCAGGCTTAAGTTGACACCAATGATCCCGCCCTTGCTCCCAATCTAAAATCTAAAATCGCAAGTTCTCAGTCTCTCTCCCCCAATCTACAATCTAAAATCTCCAATCAAAAATCCTTATGGCACATAGCTGGTGGGAAATTCGAGTTCTTTGCGATCCGGCGTTGGAAGATATCATCTTCTGGCGCTTGGAAATGTTCGGCTGTCAGGGAAGTGTCAGCGAGATGAAAAGTAATTCTTGTCTGATGTCGGCTTACCTCCCGGAAGAAAAGGCGGGATTGTTGGATTTGGCCGCCCTGTCGCTGTGGTTGCGCCAAGACGCCCTGTGCGCGGGTTTGCCTTTACCAGCGATGCAGTGGGATTTGATTGAGGAAGAGGATTGGGGCAGCACTTGGAAGCAGCATTGGCAGCCTCAAGAAATTGGCGATCGCTTTTTAGTTTATCCCGCTTGGCTACCAATACCGCATAATCCCGATCGCATCATTTTACGTTTAGATCCCGGTGTCGCTTTCGGTACCGGTGCCCACGCCACCACTCAGCTTTGTCTGGAGTCGCTGGAAATGCGCCTCGGTTTTGATGACAAAGAGTGTATCATTGCCGATATTGGCTGCGGATCGGGTATTTTGTCGATCGGCGCGGTGTTATTAGGCGCCACAAAAGTTTATGCTTTGGATACCGATCCTTTGGCAGTGCGATCGACCATTAGCAACAGACAACTCAACCGAGTTAATTCTCAGCAGTTGGTTACAGAACTCGGTAGTATCGATCGGCTAAAAGAACTGGTCGATGAGCCTTTAGACGGTTTCATGTGCAACATTTTAGCAGAAGTAATCATCGATTTAATCCCGCAATTCACTGAAATTAGCAAACCAACTACTTGGGGAGTTCTCAGCGGCATTTTACTCGACCAAGCTAAACCAATTGCCGACACTCTCGAACAGCATGGTTGGATTGTCGCTACTTTGTGGAAGCGCCAAGATTGGTGTTGTTTTAACATTCGGCGAAGTTAGCAAGCTCAGATTTTCGATACATATATTAGTAGTAGGGTGCGTCAGTTGCCATGATTTTCGATGCGTATCGAATCGCTACAAACAGACGCACCTTAGACATATTAGTAGTATGGTGCGTCAGTTAAAATAATTTTTAATACCCATCGGATCGCTACAAACAGATGCACCCCTTTCCTTAATAGCAGAATTGGGGATATTATAAAGAAAATCGTATAGACTGTCTGTCGATGTTCGCTTCTGCGAATCTGTGATGCCACGAGTTGATAAACATTTGCTCCCGAAGTAAGTATTTACTGTTTTTCAAAGATTGAGTTATTTTAGTAGTATCAACATTTTTATTCTCAACAGATTCTAGAAATAAAGTCATGAACGAAGAAGAAAAAGAAGCAGAATATATCAGAATATACAACAGTAGAAAACATTTGTGGTTGGAAGAAGTGCTGAGGCGCTATGAGGCTGGGGAGAGAGACTTTTCTTTGATTAAAGTGAAATTGAGCAACGAGCAGTCTAAGGAGCGCTACTTAAGTGGAGTGAACTTGAGTGGAGCTAACTTCAAGGAAAGTGACTTGGAATCCCTGGTTTTTTACGGACAAGGAATCAATTTTAGTGGCTCAGATTTGAGCGACCTCGACTTGGCCTACGCACATTTTGAAGATGCGGATTTGAGTGGGGCTAACCTGAGCGGAGCTTGTCTGTGGCGAGCTAACTTTGACAGAGCGGATTTGACAGGGGCGAATTTGACTCAGACCGATTTGCAGGAGACTAAGTTTTACGACGCGAATTTGAGTAGAGCCAACTTAAGTGGAGCCGAGATGATTGAGACAAGTTTTGGTGATGCTAACTTAACCGATAGTGATTTTAGGAATGCTAAGTTTAAAGATAGAGTTCGTTTTTATCGGGCTGACTTGACGAGAACTAACTTTTTTGGCACCGAGTTGGATCTGGATGAAATTAGAGCTAACAAATCTGAAATGGCTATTTTTACAGACGCTTACTTTAAAGATACCATCATGCCCGATGGTACTATTTGGAATAGTGTAATCCCGGGAGTAGAATAGCTTTTTTAAAAGTAGTATTATTAAGAGTGTAAATAGATAAAGGTCGAAAGTTATGGACGCTGAAGAATTGCTCAGACGCTATGCCGATGGCGAGAGAGATTTCTCGGAAATTAGCTTGGTCGATGCCAATCTAGCAAACATGGACTTGAGTGGCATCGAGCTCAGTGGCGCTGATTTGAGAGGTGCTAATTTGAGAGAAACCAATCTCAGCGGAGCGCATCTAGCTTCTTCTAACCTGAGCACTGCTAATCTCAGTCGCGCTAACTTAAGTAATGCTTGCTTAGAAGAAGCTGACTTCAGTGATGCTGACTTAGGACTGGCTGACTTGGAAGGTGCTAATCTCAGTCACGCTAATTTGTGGGGAGCTGATTTGACGGATGCTTATTTGATTGATGCTAATTGTACCTCGGCAAATTTTAGCATGACATACTTGGTTGGCGCGAAAACTAAACGTGCCAACTTTCAGGGAGCGCAGATAGATACCGCTATTTTCCAAAGGGAAAAGATGCTGTTTACAGATATCATCAATCGTTATGCGGTTGGGGAGAGAAATTTCAGCGGCTTGATAGTGGAGAGTCCCAATTGCAGCCGGGAACGCAGGTCTTGGGAGCTCGGACAATTAAAAGGATTGGATTTGAGCGGTATTATTTTACGTAATAGTAATATCCAACAGCTCGGACCCTACATGAATGGAGTGATTTTGCGGGGGGCTGACTTGACTAGGGTTGATTTCGATCACAGCAATTTTGAAGGAGCAGATTTGAGCAATGCTATTTTGCGCGAAACCGGTTTCTTCCAATCAGTTTTTGCCCATGCTAATTTGAGCGGAGCTGACTTGACGGGAGCTGGGTTCGCTGAGGGGAGTTTTTGGTGTGCCGATTTCAGTAGAGCTAAATTTAATAAGGCAAGCATCAGCAGTCTTGGTTTTATCACCAATAATTTGACCGAGGCAACCTTCAAGGGAGCTAGGTTACACAGTGTTGATTTTGATGAAGCCAAGTTGACTAAAACGGACTTCCGGGAAGCCGACTTCGGTGTGAAAGATGATATATTCGGGGTCGAATTTCGAGATTGCCATTTTGAGGAGACCCTAATGCCCGATGGCAGCGTGCGGAACAATAGCTAAATTAAATAGACTTCCCTTCAAACGTGAGTTTGACGGTCAATCCGAGGGAAATTGCGATTTCAACAAAGTCTATTTTAGCCAGAATCTGAGCTATTGTGGAAGAACCTTCTGCACTTTCTTGAGCCTTTCCTTAATAGCAGAATTGGGGATATTAGAAAGAAAATCGTATTGACTGTCTGTCGATGTTCGCTTCTGCGAATCTGTGATGCCACGAGTTGATAAACATTTGCTCCCGAAGTAAGTATTTGCTATTTTTCAAAGATAGAGTTATTTTAGTAGTATCAACATTTTTATTCTCAACAGATTCTAGAAATAAAGTCATGAACGAAGAAGAAGAAGCAGAATGGATCAGAATATGCAACAGTAGAAAACAGGTGTGGTTAGAAGAAGTGCTCAGGCGCTATGAGGCAGGGGAGAGAGACTTTTCTCTAATTCAAGTGTACTTGAGCGACCAGCAATCTAAGGAGCGCTACTTAAGTGGAGTGAACTTGAGTGGAGCTAACTTCAGGGAAAGTGACTTGCTACATCTGGTTTTGTACGGACAAGGAATCAATTTTAGTGGCTCAGATTTGAGCGACCTTGACTTGGCCCGCGCACATTTTGAAAATGCGGATTTGAGTGGGGCTAACCTGAGCGGAGCTTGTCTGTGGCGAGCTAACTTTGACAGAGCGGATTTGACAGGGGCGAATTTGACTCAAACCGATTTGCAGGAGACTAAGTTTTACGACGCGAATTTGAGTAGAGCAAACTTAAGTGGAGCCAAGATGATTGAGACAAGTTTTGGTGATGCTAACTTAACCGATAGTGATTTTAGGAATGCTAAGTTTAAAGATAGCGTTCGTTTTTATCGGGCTGACTTGACGAGAACTAACTTTTTTGGTACTGAGTTGGATCTGGATGAAATTAGAGCTAACAAATCTGAAATGGCTATTTTTACAGATGCTCACTTTAAAGATACCATCATGCCAGATGGTACTATTTGGAATAGTGAAGACTAATTCGTAGCTACTATAGCACGTCTAAATGAGTTGTATAATCTTGGTAAGGGTAATCCCCCCTGAAGAACCCCGTGATTCTCAGGGCAGGCACTCTTGGCATCGCCCCTACATATCTATACAAATGATTTAGACGCGCTATATCAACTAATTACCTACCCTCAGCAAAAGCGGAAGTTAGTTTGACCAGGTTTTTAGGGGAGAAGAGATATGATTTTTTTCATTTTGTCCTTGCTGTTAGGATCTTTAATCTGAGAAAGAAAGTCATATCTAAATGAGTCCCCAGATTTTTCTAAATCTGCATTAAGTCTTTCTTCTAGCTTGCCAATGGGAATTAAACGCTCTTCCCAACCCAAGGTATTATTTTTGACGATAATATTTCCCTTGGCATCTTTTGTCGTGTAATCTAGGCTCTTCTGAATTTCATAGGAATTGTTCGGCATCCAAAAAGCAAAGTAATAATCTGGCTTGTCAGATGTTGAATTTGGCTTGAATCCCAGCACAACTTTCCAGAGAGCACTAGGAACTGTTATCGTTCGATCACCATCTGCTGTTTTGAAATTTTTAAAAGAATTGGGATTATCCTTGAGTGGAGCTTCCACAACTCTTCCTCTTTCATTTAAAACTGTCACAGTAGGAGGAGTAGAATATTTTGTTAACTCTCCACCACCAGCACCGTACACACCAGAAGAGATATAGAACTTATAAGGTGTTGGCTGTTTTTGTTCATTTTTAAGACGCGCCAGCTTCTGTAGTTTGTCTTCCAAACTACTCCAAGCACCTCCATTTCCCTTGGCATCTTGAGGAACAATATTCGTAGTTAAGAAACTAGCATACATATCCTTTGTGCTTCTATTTCGGTCGTTAGAAGCACTCATGTGTCCCCGTACTGGCCAGAAGATAGCTGGCTTTTCAAGCTTAAATGCCTTATACTCGTCCTCATTATAGTTAATTTGACTATCAAACTTATAGTCTTTGTGAGCAACCTTGTAAAAGGAACTATTTAAGTCGGGGTCTACCGCAAACTCATCAGGTCTGTCTTTACTTTTAATATTTCCTGGCCATGAGCCATCCAGAACCCAACTAACCCAGTTAGGTGTATTTTTTTTGCCATTATAGGAAACAGTGTACTGTGGCTTCTCTATCAAATAGTTATTTTGATAGGTATTATTAGTCAGTAGGTCAGTTCTTGCTGTAGTTGGATTGCTAAACCTCAGCGACTCGCTTTGGAAAAAGACATTATCCAGATAGACAGGAATAGATGCTTCGAGCTTGAATTCAACAGTTGCCGACTGACCGCGCAATCTTTCTGGTACGTCAACATTGAAAGATTCAAAGCCTTTTATCCCGTAATCTACTTTGTATTTATCTGTTAGGTAACTAGCCGGAGCTTTATTACTATCCGTGTTATTTTCAGCTTTTTGAAGAGTTATTGCAGGATTAACTTCTAAGTTTTCATTGGACGGAAAGTTAGTTGGAAGCAAGTCGGATGTTCCTCCGTACCAACTCACAACACGTCCGTGTACATCTCCCGGTATAGGATCTGTCGTAAACCCAGCACGGCTGTTATTGTAACCTGGGTTATTTTTATTAGTTCCCAAGAAAACCGACAAATCTGGTTTTCCTAACAGCGGAGCATTAGGATTGGGATTGTCTGACCTCCAACCTTCTCGCGGAAACTTAAGTCCTGGGGCTGTTCCGTTCTCAGTAGACGGTAGATTTGGAATATCGCGACCGGCTGGCGTAAATGTACTGCCCGATAAAGTCGGGACTGTCTGATAGTAATTGTCCGCATATTAACTGGGGTTGGTCAGCGTTTTGACAAATTCCTCCACATCAAAAACCTCAACTTGGCCGCCAGCACCGCTTAATTTTGGATAGGAAGCGTAAAGAAACTTGCTATCACTTGACAGCGCTAAGTCGGTAGCGAATCCATTTGGAATTGGTCGAGTTGCTGCTACTAATTGCGGATTTGTCAGCGGGTCTTTGATAATGCCGATATTGCTCCCGGCCCGCGGGTCTCCATCTATGCTGGGTATTTCCTGACCGAAAAATTTCGTATCCGCATTCCGACCCACAACAAACGCATAACTCGCATCCGGTAAAACTGTTACCGAAACTCCCTCATTCACATCAAAGTAATCAAAAGTTGAACCCAGTCCTAAATTTGCATAACGAGTAGTAGCAGCAAAACTTACGGGGTCGTTATTGGTAATATCCAGTACCCCAAATCCTTTGCTATCTTTGCCGCTGTTTGTAAAGGTCATTTTCAACGGATTGACAGTAGCAGCTAATCCTTCTAACCCTTCATCGCCCGTGACAGTTCCGATTAATTTTACCACTAAATCGCTAAATTTGCTACCTTTAGTGTCGCCAAAGTTGTCTGCTAAAAAGTTGCTTCCGGTCAGGAACAAAACTGGTAGATTGTTCTCAAAAGGTTGATTGTTTGCGTCTTTGAATTTGATTTCTGCACTTTCAATCTGTGGAGTTTTTTTGGGATTAGCCGCAGTTGGAGCGAGTTGAGATGCGCGTCTTTCCGCAAAAATAGGCTCTTTACTGAAGTTGTCGATTTGTCTTTCGTTTGCAGGTTCGCCAGTAAGAGAATCGAGTTCATGCGATTTTTTTACGGGGGGGGGTAAAACTAAAATCCTGAAATTCGGGGCTAAAATTGATGAATTTGGACGAGATTGGGGTATCTTCGAGGTTATTGTTAAAACTGTCTGGAAGTTGGGGGAGTGCTGGTTCTGGAGTAGGGCTGCTAAGGGCTTGAGGATTGAGTAAGTTTGCGGTATTTAGGTCAAATTCTGGTATTAAGGTCGTTTCCCCAATAGGGAATGGCTCTTGACTGTTGAAGGGCGATTTATTGGAAAATTTCATAAGATGCGAACAAGCGATACAGTAACTTGTTGTGATTCTTAGTATCTCACCATAGGAAAATTGTTTTTGTCAAGCTGTTGAGGCAGAAAAAGCTGAATTTGTTACATAAGTTTACATTTTGTTCGAGATGCCTGGTACGATCGCCCTTAATGCCACAAATACAATTTCTCTAATTTGGCGATCGAACTTTCAGCAGCATAATTAAGAACGAGAAACCCAAGAACGAACGTAAAAAGACACAGATCCAATTAAATAAAAACAATTCACCAAAATCAACAATCCTTTGCCAACATAAGAGTGAACAAAACCAAAAACTCGGAAAGTTGACAGCAGCACTAACAACATTTCAATAAAAGAAACAATTGAGCCGTAGTGATTTCGATCCCAATAAGAAAACGGACTGATAAAACGGTAATTGCTGAACGGAAAAAAGTGTCTGTGAGCGTCATCATTATGCACCGGCAAATCTCCTAGAGAGTGCAGAATTATGCTCAAAAACAGAATTTGGATGCTTTCCCAGCCAAAGTAATAAGCAATTACCCAGCCGATCGCCGCCAGAGGGATAGAATGAAACAGAGCCACAATATGCTGGACAAAAGGCTCATAATATGCTTTTGACCAGATTGTATTTTCCGGCAAACGAGCAATGTATTTCGCCCAAAAGTAAAATAAAAATATCGGAATATCCGGCAAAATTCCGCCCGTAACAATGAGCAAATTCAA
Organism: Microcoleus sp. CAWBG640; assembly: GCF_020883015.1. NCBI lineage: Bacteria > Bacillati > Cyanobacteriota > Cyanophyceae > Oscillatoriales > Microcoleaceae > Microcoleus > Microcoleus sp. CAWBG640. The sequence goes on along the minus strand of NZ_JAHRFC010000040.1, from coordinate 14,736 downwards.
CTCAGAATGCTGGGTTCTACCGAGAATTGCCAGATTGATAATTGCGTGGCTTGGTGTTTTCATGATTGACGGTTAAAATGGTAAGTAAAACAACTTAAATAAACCGAAGAGAAGCGCTCGGGTTTCACCAATGGTAACTATATGGCAACTGCGATATAATTATAAGTTAGCTGGTAAGTTAGCTGGAGAAGACAGTAGATCATGGCAACAATAGACTTTATTGCGGATTATCAAGAAATAATTACCCAAGAGCTGTGCAGTTTAGGTCATCCTCCACAAGATGAAGAAGACCTCGATACCGTTTTGACAAGGTATCTCAATTTATTGCTAAGAAGACCACCAACTATTGTATGGACTGTTAACCAGTCTCAAGAATTGGAAAACAAAATTATTCCACAGGAAATTACATTAGGTTTGCAGCAGTTTATTGAGAAAGCTGAGTCTGGTCAAGATTTAACACCTCATCTCAGCACACAGAGCGATAATCCAGACTACCAAGACCTCATGTTTTACGACTGGGGAATATTACACTTCCATTTAGGTACTAATCCTCATCCAAGGCGTCAGGGATTTGTTGAACGAACAGACGATCTATTATTTGCTATTGCACCCTCCGATACGGCAACAATGTATTTAATCGATATCCATCCACACCGGGGAGGATTTACAAATCAAGACTTACTAAGAATTCTTGAAGAGAATTGGCCTGAAATTCTCGATCCCTACGAGCTAAAGGGCGTTACTGAGTTATCAGACAATGCTTCTGACAGTGATATTGATAGTCTTCGGAAAGGTAGTATGAATACTTTTATTCAAACTCCTGGCGGTCGCTTTTTGATGCCGATGGGATTGGGCATCACAGGTGCTGGAACTAGCGTCGTCATCAGAAAACAGGCAGATGACATAAGAACTTATGTTTGTAATCTTGAGAAATCGTTTATCCAGAAACAAGATACCATAGCAGCTCACTTTAACGGTAAATATGGCCAAAATTGGGATGAGCTGGAATTTCAAGTTAAATCATTTGAAGCACCAGTAAGAATAGAGGAGATAACAACAGGTGAAATGCTCGAAATCTAAACCTAAGACTGATGCGCTCGCCGCTGGTAGTGGCGGCATCGATTACACAACAAGAACCGCGAGCCTAACACTGGCTGGAAACGGAACGGAGCGATACTTTATGGATGTGCTTCACAGGTGCAATGCCGTCCGTTGAAGCCTAATGAAACAGCCCTACTTTTCGGCTCGTGCTGCGGTAAAACAATAGACATCTCCAAAAGTTGGAGATGTCTTAATTAAGGTAAAATACCCTAACTACAAGAAAGGTTGCAGTCGATCGATCAACTGCGCCGGCTGCATCACTCCCTCAATGCGATCGACCTCAGCACCATTTTTGAACAACACCAAAGTCGGCAAAGCATAAATGTGATACTGCGAAGCCAACTGTTCGTACTTATCCGTGTCAATCTTGACCACCATCAGCTTGTCCTTCGTTTGACCGCTGACTTGTTCCAAAATCGGTGCCATCATCTGACAAGGGCCACACCAAGTAGCATAAAAATCTACCAACACCGGCAAATCGGAGCTCGATAGTAACTCCTCAAAACTGCTGAACTGTTTTTGAACTGCCATAGGACAAAATATTTTTTTTGGTTCTGGCTCGATTTTAGTGCAAAATTCTCTGGTAGATTGCGAGGATAGAATTATGGAATTATTACCAGAGACATTTCAGAGATTGCAGGGTAAAGTTGCTGTCGTGACCGGTGCATCGCGGGGAATCGGCCGCGCCGTTGCTTTAAACCTAGCCGCAGAGGGTGCTAAAGTCGCCGTAAACTATGCCAGTTCGAGTGCTGCTGCTGATGAGGTGGTAGCCGAAATAGTCACTGCTGGTGGCGAAGCTATCGCCCTTGCAGCAGATGTCTCGAAAACTGACCAAGTAGATTTACTCACCAGTAATGTCATGGAAAAATGGGGACGGATTGACATTTTGGTGAACAATGCTGGAATTACTCGCGATACTTTGCTGTTGCGGATGAAATTGGAAGATTGGCAAGCTGTGATTGATTTGAATCTAACTGGTGTATTTTTGTGTACGAAAGCTGCGAGTAAAATCATGCTGAAACAGCGCAGCGGCCGAATTATTAATATTGCTTCGGTGGCTGGACAAATGGGCAATCCGGGACAAGCTAATTACAGTGCGGCGAAGGCTGGGGTAATTGGGTTTACTAAAACTGTGGCGAAGGAGTTGTCTAGTCGCGGGATTACTGTGAATGCGGTGGCACCGGGTTTTATCACTACAGATATGACTAAGGATGTTAAATCGGATGAGATTTTGAAGTATATTCCCCTGGGGAGATATGGGGAAGTTGAGGAAGTTGCGGGGATGGTGAAGTTTTTGGCGGCGGATGCGGCTGCTGCTTATATTACGGGGCAGGTGTTTAATGTGGATGGGGGGATGGTGATGGCTTAGGATTTGATTTTTTTTGTCGGAGATATCGCACAGGCTTTCGGGCCTGTGCCACGATGAAGGTGGATATCTGCGGTTGAATTTTGAGGGCGATCGATCGGCGATATCGAGTGAATAACCTGACTAAAATGAGTTTAGCTTTGCGGTGGGATTTGAACGTTTTCAATAAGAATTACTTTAAGGCCCCGCGTAATTGACTGAGGACTTTTTTGTATTTGGCAATGCGTTGAAAATCTGCTTCTGTCGGATTGGAAATGCGACGAATATCGAGGTTGTGAGTAACATCGGCGATTTTGACTCGCAAGGCGATCGGGTTGGCCATCACCCGCTCTAAATAAGCTGCATAAGGTTCTCCTTCTATTTTGGTAATTGCGCCGATCGCGTTTACTATAAGTTCAGGAAAACCTTCGCTTCTGAGTTCGTCAAGTGTCAGTTCGGAATCTTCCACCGCATCGTGGAGAACCCCTACGATTTTCTCCTCTACAGAATTGACATTTTTCATCACAAATAGCGGATGATCTATATAGGAATTGCCTGCCTTATCTAGCTGCCCTTCATGAGCTTTGACGGCGATCGCGATCGCTCGTTGTAGTAACCATTCGTAGTCTGAATTCGTATTTGACGACATAGCCAAGAAGTTTGTTACTACAGGTTTTAGATAAACGAAAATAAACGCAGATAAATTTATGGTTCTCTGCGTTTATCGGTGTAGGTTCGGTCTGTGAACAAAGGACGATCGCCAGTCAATAAACTAATAGCTATTGCAACTCAGTTAATAGACACAATTAAACATAAAATTATCATCGCGAGACTCGCTATGGCCGAAGGAAGCAATCGTTTAGTTTGAGATTGCCTGACTTCGTTCAGTTTTGAAAGTTTATGTATCTCTGGCTACTTAGAGCGATCGCCAATCCTGTGACTCAGCCTAGGATTAGTAACGACGATTGAAGCCACCGCCGGAGCGACCGCCACCGCCAGGTCCACGATCTTCGCGGGGCTTGGCTTTGTTAACTTTTAGATCGCGGCCCATCCACTCAGCGCCATCAAGCGCTTCGATCGCGGCTGTTTCTTCTGCCTCTGTTCCCATTTCCACAAAGGCGAAACCGCGCATTTTGCCAGTTTCGCGGTCTGTCGGTAACTGAACTCTTTTAACGGTTCCGTACTCTGCAAATACGGTATTGAGGTCTTCTTGGGTAACTTGATAAGCAAGATTACCTACGTAAATCGACATGAAATATCTCCTAAATCAGATGTGGATGGAAGTTGAGATTTTCGATAGAGCCAGCCAAAGTCAAACGTGAAAGACTCATCAACAAGTGCTTTCTAGTTTACCATACCCAATCAGGTTGTGTGGAGGTTATTGCCAATTTTAGCAAAATATTTTCCTAATTTCATAGGATCGCGCCGTAGCACACCCATCAATTTCTTGACCAAACCAGGCAAAATAGAACCGGATTTAGCAGTTCCCACCAGGGGAAGACCGGCTGCTACCGCTATAGATATAGGTGTGGGGAATGCTGACACCACCGAAGTGTGACGTTCTCCCCCGTCCCAGGCAAGCAGTATGACGGGGGCTGGTCAAGGAAAGCTGAAAGCCTTGATATTGTTAGATTATAAGCATGACTTATCGCCACAACGACGAGAGAACCCCCCAATCCAGCAATCCTCTGAGACCCCTTTTCATCCATCCCTCGAAAAAAACTACATTATTCTTAATAGTTTAATGCTGTCTGAAAGCCTCATAAATTCGTTCTCTAATCCGATTACTTCGTGGTAAATCTTGATGTTTTTGCAAGCTCTGGCAGTGTAAACCTTACTTAGTAAGATTTACAAGTTTTTGTGTCTCTAAAATGTTGATTTTCTTGAGATAGAATAGCACCATCTTTAAAAACAGTATAAACATGAGCTCATCAACAGTCTTACAAAACATCGAAAAGCATCTCCCCATCCTGGGAAATGTACATACCAAAAGTCCCCTTGCCTACCGAGCAACCCGCGTCGCAGTCAGTGCTGTTAACGCCGTGCAAATGGCAGTAGCAGAATCTTACATCAACGGATTAGAAGTACCCGATTCTGTCTTGCGATCGCTTTTTGATACCTGTATGCCAGTCTTTTTTAAGCATTTTCCGTCCCTGCTTGCACCCTACGAATGGGTACTAACAGAAACAGATCGGACTGCTGAAGGACCGCGGGATTTAATGAAACTTCAGTACGATTTGCCTCAAGCCATGCTGAATCCCATGTTAGGCGAGGGGAAACTCATCTATCCCAAATACAGCATGGGATTATGGGAAAAAGGAGCCACCAACCTCGAACAATCCCAGATCCACATGATTGATGATGTGATTGAGAAACTCGACATCAAAGATGGCGACAATATTTTAGACTTTGGTTGCGGTTGGGGCTGCGTTCCCAACTACATCCTCTCCAAATTCCCCAATGTCAAGTTTACGGGAATTAACTTGAGTCACCACCAATGCGAATATATGCGCCGGAAGATGCAAGATCCCGAAAGCTACCTCAGCTCTGGTCGATTCACTCTCTACGAAGGAGATTTGAACGATGCCCAATTTGAGACCAAGTTTGATAAGATTTTGTCGATCGGCGTTTTTTGTCATGTCGGTAATTTAACGAAAGCTTTCCAAAAGCTCGCCTCTTTCCTGAAAGATAACGGCCGAGTTTTCATTCACATCATCACAGTCCGTACCCCCAACAATATATCCAGCGTTTTCACCCACAAATACATTTTCCCCCACGGCCGTTACTGGAAATACGATGCAGTTCCCAGCTACAACAACGACCTCAAAACCATTGAAAGATGGTATCTGAATGGATTCAATTACTCCACCACCTTTGCTAATTGGCTGAAAAACTTTGACGATTCTCAGGCGATAGTCAAAGATTTAGACTATGGCATTGACTATGCCAAATTTCGCCGAATCTGGCGGTTTTATTTGATTTGGTTTGTGGCTAATTTCGCCAGTTGCGACGGGGAATACAATGGTAATGGTCAATATTTAATGACTCATACCTAATTATCGATTGATTAGGGCAACGGAGGACACGGCAATGCCGTTTCCCTACTCCAAAATAATGTTGTAGGGACACTCCAGGAGCCCTTCTTCGTGTCAACTTAAGGTCAAACCCTGTCAGAGACTGTTGTTTGACGATTAGGCCCAGATCCCCCCTAGCCCCCCTTAAGAAGGGGGGGACAGGAGTCTTCTCAAAGTCCCCCTTCCCCCCTTGGGGGGGCTAGGGGGGGGTGGGGATTTAGGGGGATCTGGACTCGGATATAAACGAGATTTCTCAAGGGTTTCAGGCTTAAGTTGACACGAAGAAGGGCACTGCCGTCTCCTCCCTTAAGCCTTCCTAATTTCTTTAAACTTGATCTGCTTGAGACTTACCACAATCTACAGACATTTCACCTAAAGAATCAGTAAAAGTCAGTTCATCTTTGTAATGTCGCGGGGTTTCCATCAGCAACCGCCATGCTTCGCCAGCATTGATTAAGTTCATGCGGCCGGGATAATGAATTTGTAACAACTCTTGCACCATCGGGTAATAGTTGGAGTTGATGCTGGGAAAAATGTGATGTTCTGTGTGGTAAGAAAAATTAAAGTGCAGTACATCAAATATTTTAGGAACTCGCAGTGAAGCACTATTAATCAGCGGGTCATTGATGCTGGTCATCCGACAACCCATATGATTAGTATAGATGTAAAACATTGCGCCGGCATGACCAAGTGAGATCGGCAAAATGTAGGCTAGAGCAACTTTGAGCGGATTAAATTCTAGGTAGAATAATATGCTCAGATGAATTGCTAAGATTCCCAAGCACTCAAGGGCGATTGTCAATCTATCTTTAGGGCTAACTGTAAAGGCCGCGGGTACGTAATCTACTGATTTATCATTGAATAACAACACCGAGGAGACATTGCGGAAATTATGTACAAACCATGAGCCAGCCATCCCGACAATTAACCACAGCGGATTGACTTCTACTGACGGTACAAACAGATTTTGAATCCATTTTCCCCAGGTATCTGGTTGCTGGTACAGGTAGTTGCGATCGGGATCTGCTAGGGAATTTGTGTTGTTGTGGTGTACGAGGTTATGCAGATTTTTCCACTGGGTAGGTGGCATGAATAGCATACTTAATCCCAAAAAGGCGATGGGATAAGTCAGCCAAGACTTTTTTTGAACGCTACCGTGCATGAGGTCGTGGGAGCTAAATAGCAAAACTATGATACTATTGCCCATGATTATGGCTAAAGGTAGATAGAGCCCTAAAAGATAGACTGGCCATTGGTCTAGATGACTAGCAATTCCCCATCCTAGCAATACAATTCCTAGGTTGATTAAGAGTATTACTAATTTGTTGCGATCGGGTTCAAAGGCTTCTGATGGCAGAAGAGGACGCAATTTTTTAACGTATACTGAGTGGTGAATTAGGGTTTCTTTACCTAAAGTCGGTGTTCCAGTATTGTCTAGAGTATTCAGTATTTTTTCGGATTTCATGCGATCGCTAAGAGTATTTTTCGATAGAACTCAATAATTTTCTAAATTTAATTATATATGAAATATTACAGCACTTTCAGCAACAGGCTTTCCGGTTTGTTCCACAAAAAATAATTTTTCTTGTGGAATGGGTCTGAAAGCGTGTTTCTAAACAGTTTATTAAAAATAATTCAAAATACCAGTTATCGGAACTTGAACCAATAACCAATAACTAATAACCAATAACTAATAATATCAAATCCGGTAACATCGGAATTATTCATCTCTCTTATCTCCCTCTGTGTTCTCTGCGTTCTAGTAAGGTTAAATCATTCCGATGCAGCCGGAAACGATATAACTAATAACTATAGCAATCCTAAATGAGTCGCAAGTTTTTTACCCCACCCCAACCCTCCCCTTACTAAGGGGAGGGAGCAAGAAATTCACAAATGATTTAGGATTGCTATAATAACCCATAACCAATAACTAATAGATTAAAATTGTCCGTTACCCTGAACTATTTCTTTGATTGTAGTCAACGTATCCAAACCGATTAATCCGCGACGATAACCTTTCTGATTTGACATTCCCAAAAATATCGCATCTCCGCGATTTTGATAGCGCCAAAACCGGGGCGAGGCATTAATAAAAGTAGATGCACTGTTGACATCCAGCGCAAATTGGCGACTTTCTAGATAAGATTCGGTGGCGATGCTGTCGGCGTGGCCGCTGCTGTATCGGTTGATCCACCCGATCGCACTTTCTAAACTATCGACAACTTTAAACGCTATGGTTTTGTTCAAATAGGGTTGATTCCACTCCGATATTTCGGCTAACTTTAAGTCTGGGAAATCTCCAAGGAGTTCGGCGTCTCCCCTAATCTGAAAGCCTTTTTCTTTTAAACTGTTCCACAGTCTGACTAGGGAAGAAGGCTTTTGGTGGCGATCGATCAAAACTTTCTCGATCGCATTTACCGGATCTGGCACACTTTGATGGCTGTCCAAAATCATCCACCTTGCCATCTCCAAACTACCCGTAGGCGACCAATAAAGGTAACAATTGCCCATTGCCGATCGCAACACAGGTGCTGTACACTGCCTTACCACTTGTTGCACCAAACTCGGTCTGCCGTAGGGAATAATTAAGTTTAGATATTGGTCTTGAGTCACTAAGTCCCGGATCGAGACACCTCCATTGGGCGGCAATACCTGCAAACATCCTGATGGCAAACCGACTTCATCTATTGCCGACTGCAAAGCTTCCCCGATGACTGCATTAGTGTTCCCGGTTTCGCTACCGCCTTTGAGAATCAAGCTGTTAGCACTTTTGAGACACAAACCGGCCGCGATCGCCCCCAACTCTGGAAACGCCTCGTAAATTAGGGCGATCGCCCCTAGTGGCAGAGATTGACAATATACTTGACATCGATCGACCTGATAAGAAGCATTGATCACTCGGCCGATGGGATCGGGCATTTCTCCGAGTCGCTGAAGAATTTGGACGGTTGTCTTAATTCTTTCGGGTGTCAACTTCAGCCACTCCACAATCAATTCGGGAATTGCCATATCCCGACTCGCTTCTAGATCCAGAGTATTGGCTTCTAAAATTTCATTTTGGCGGAGTTTCAGCGCCTGTGCCATCGCCTGCAATGCAGCGGCGCGATCTGTACTTTTTGTCCCCGCCAACTCCAAAGAAGCTTGGTAAGCACAACGGGCGACATTTGCCGAATCGGATAAAGGTTTAGAATCGTCAATTATCATTTAGCTAACGCCTGTAAGCCAGCCAAACCATCAGCGCCGGCACCATTGCTAGTAGCACAGCAACCACTGCCCACAGAATTATATTCCTCCCTGGGGAATACAACGCCAGTGGCAACCAAATCATTAGAAGTACCAAAATCATGCCCAGGGCTAAGGGCAAGTAATGCTCTCTGAAACCCCGATGAGCTCTGTTCCATTGTTGACCTGTCCACCGCCAAGTTTGTTTGTAAGGATAGTTTGTTGATAATTGCTCGATGACGTAGCCACTTTCATCCAATACAAATATTTGCTGACAGCGGTTGCAACCAAAAGCCTCTGTCAGTATTATTGGCACTAGACGACCCCGGCGCCGACAAGGGCAGGGATAATCACCATTTAAGTCAATTTTTGGAGCTTTTTGAGATGACACGAGCGATCGGATAACAAGAGAGTTTGTGCAAAAACAATCGTTAAGATATTAATTCCATCAAACTTTTGAATTTTGGTCGATCGAGGATTTCAACTCTTTGTTGTTAACCCTAGTTCAATCGGCAATTTTCAGTTACAAGTTCCCAACTGAATTTTACCACTTACTTAGATATTTTGAGCAAATATTTCTATTTTTCCCAAACTTCCCTGAGTTGTGCCAAATTTTTGGTCGATCGCTTTAGTGATTGTGGCTATCAAAAAAAAGCCCTTCTACACTGAATGAGCTTTCCACCCAAGTTTTTGGTAACATCGGGATTTTCTATTTAAACTTTAAAAAGCGGGTGACGCGATTCGAACGCGCGACATTCACCTTGGCAAGGTGACGCTCTACCACTGAGCTACACCCGCATTTGCTGCGGAACCGCATTTCCTGCGGTATTAAACATAGTGCCTTAACTCCCTGAGTTTGTCAAGTCTTTTTCATAAGTTTTTTTTGAGAAAGCCAGTATGGAGGCGGCAGACGCCCTAGCCGCCTGAAATTTCAGCAGCCAGAATATTAACTAAATCAGTAATTGCGCTGTTTTTGGGAGCCAGCCGTCAATAGCAAGGCTAAAATCAAGCTGGAATTTGGGAGAACACTGCTATGTCAGACTTAAATCGCGGAATCATGAAGTTCAAGGGAGCTGATAGCCCCATCGCGATCGCCCTTTCAGCGATCGTCATTGCTGGCGGCATCGGCTTTCTAATCTGGTGGGCCATGCAATCGGCTTACACATTTAGCTAACTTTGGCTAACCAAGTGCGGTGAGGGTGGGCTTAGCCTGGGAGTTCGAGGTCAAAAAGGGCTAGACGCTCTCGTCTAATGTACCTCCTAAAAAGATACTCAAGAACAGGCTGGCGGTTCACCCACAGTCTTAAAGGCTGCAAACAGGTTAAATAAACCCGCCCCCACCCACAAAAAAGCCCCCGCTCTATCTGGGTGCAACATATCAGATTAAACTGAGTTTGGTTAAAACATAATAAATAATCTAAAAAGCAAGCAGGTAGCCATGACAGCCACCTTCATTCAAAGTCAAACTTCTGGAGTTTTGCTGAAAAATATTAGTTGGCGGACTTACGAATCTCTGGTAAATGAGCTAGCAGAACAGCGGGGGATTCGTTTGACTTACGATCGCGGAACATTAGAAATTATGACTCCATCAGATCCACATGAGGGGAACAAACAAATCTTAGGACGTTTTGTAGAAACTGTCACCGAAGAATTGAATGTAGAAATTCGCAGCCTGGGTTCAAGAACTTGCAAACGCGAGGATTTAGAACGTGGATTAGAACCGGATCAGTGCTACTACATTGAGAATGAGGGAATTGTCCGCAGCCTCCAGCAAATTGACTTGAATCAAGATCCGCCACCGGATTTAGTAATCGAAATTGACATCACCAGCAGTTCGATTAACCGCATGGAATTGTATGCGAGTTTGGGTGTGCCAGAGCTTTGGCGTTATGACGGTTCGCGTTTAATATTCTATCAGTTAGAAGGTCAGGAATATGTAGAGCGGGAGGTTTCTCCTCACTTTCCTTTTTTGTCGCCCTCTGAGATTATGGGATTTGTGGAAAGGCAAAAAGATGTGGGGGAAACGTCGATGATTCGAGGGTTTAGGCAGTGGGTGAGGAGTCGGATTGATTCATTTGATCCATATTACTTTTCATCTGTCAATCCATCGGCAACTGTTATATCCCAAGCGGAGTCTACTTCACTAGATGCTTGTCGGTAAGCAGATTCCAGTTCTTGATTCCGCAACAATTCCAAAGCTACTTCAATTACTTGGGATGGGGATTTGCATCCTTTAGCAATTTTGTAGCTTTCAATGAACAGTAGTAGCGATTGTGATAAGGAAATTGATATTTTTTTAGCTTGCATGATCTTAGCAATTGATAATTACAAAGATTTCTACTTGATTATAGCACAAGCAGTAAACTAGAGTAAATTAGACTATTTACAGGGCGATCGCAGAAACCGGATTTCTTTCTAGTCGCGTAGGGAGTCAGAAACCGGGTTTCTTCGGAAAATCTGGTGAGGATGCGTAAATTCTCGCAGAAACCCGGTTTCTTGGATGGTGGGGCGTGGAGGCTGTGGGATTAATTTACCCGCAATCGCCAAAATTATCCGATTGATTTCGTCTCAAATCCTGTCATAAGGTGGGCAAACTTGCCCACCCTATGACAGGATTAATCACTAAGCACGAATTGGACGAGGACGAGAGCGATCGACTTTATTCACATTGCCAATTTCAAAGACGCAAGAGGCACATTCCGTAGCAACCGACTTAAACGGATACTTAGAGCTGCTAGGAGTGCCGTTGTCTTGAACAAACAAACAATCACTGGCTTTGTCTTGAACAAACAAGCAATTACTGGCTTTGTCTTGAACAAACAAGCAATTACTGGCTTTGTCTTGAACAAACAAGCAATTACTGGCTTTGTCTTGAACAAACAAGCAATTACTGGCTTTGTCTTGAACAAACAAACAATCACTGGCTTTCTCTTGAACAAATAAGCAATCACTGGCAATATCAGACTTACCAAAAATCGCTTGACCAAATTGCTCTTGAAGCAAAGCCAAAGTTTCTGCAAAGGCTGACTCCAGTGCTTGACGATCGCCTTCGCCCCGCATTCCGAAGTATGGGAAGTGGTGCAGGAAGTGACCGAAGATAGACTGGCAATCTTCTTCGTACTTACTCGTGTCGAGAATGTGCTGATGCCAAAATTCATCGACGGCTTTGTTAGGGACAATGGCTTTGTTGGGATACTTCCAGGAAAGGTACAAAAAAGCACGATAGAGATGTGCAATGCGATCGGCTTTCTCCAGAGACCACATTGTGGACTCATTGTGCATCACACGAAAAACAATAGGTTCAAGATCGAGAGCATTCAGACGATCGATAAAATTACGATCTTCTTCACTGATGGTAGAAACTTTGGGAAGGACTTGTAGCATGACTTTCTCCTTGAGAAGTTATCGTTTGGTTGGCTGATTGACTTCAGCTTGTTTACAACTTTAAAGGTTTCCTAATCTGATGTCAGTCGCTTTTGGTTGGGAGAAATTGTCAATTTATAACATCAAGTCTGTGTCAAGTTGGTCGGTTTTCGGTGGAAAAGGTTGGTTTAGGTTGAGCAGGGGAGTCATACTTGCGATCTTTGGTCTATTAGCCTAAACTCAGTAAAACTTGAGAACCTTTGCACTGATGGATATAGACGCTGCCTTGGAAATGGTTCGTGATTTGGTTATCACTCAATCGAGCAAGCCTTTGAGCGATGTTCAGTCTGCTATCCTGCGCGGGGCTCTCTTGGGTAAGACTTTCGCCGAAATTGCAGAGGAGTGTCCCTGTAATGAGAGCTACGCTAAAGAAGTTAGTTCACAACTTTGCAAATTGCTGTCGGCTGCGGTGGGCGTACCGGTGGGTAAGCGTAATTTGAGGTCTGCTCTGGAACGCAGGCTTAAACAGCGGGATGAAACACAAGAGCTTTTGGTGGCGCAGGAGAAAAAGGCAAAGTCCATAGCTGCTCAGGATGCGTTAAATAACTCCAGTCGATCGGAGCAAGTGTCTGTCCCACAAGCGGAGATAGATCCTGTATTTGTTGACTCCGATTCTGTAGATGCTGAAGGACCGATCGCACATCCCTCAATACCCAACCAGAATTTCGTGGGACGGGACAAGGCGATCGCCTCCCTCAACACCCATATCAACCAAGGCGCAAAAATCATCGTCATCCAAGCTAACGGCGGTGTCGGCAAAACCACATTGGCCCACGAATATCTCAACTCTCAGGGTTTTGACTTAGTGCTAGACCTCCCAATGGCCAAGGAAAAAGATAACATCCAACTTGTCGATAGTGTAATTGAAGGATGGCTGAAACAAGACTTTGATGAAGAACCAGGGCGAGAGTTTTGGGAAATGTTGCGGCGGCTAAAGCGGCAACTTCAAACTCGCAAAATAGGCGTTTTAATTGATAACTTAGAACCCGCACTAGATGGACAAGGCAGATTTATTGAACCCCATCGCCGCTATGTTGAATTATTGCGAGTTTTAGCCGATCCAACAGTGCAGTCTGTGACGCTGATAACCAGCCGCGTTCGTCTGTGCGAACCTGATGTAAATGTTGCTCACTATTTATTGCCGGGATTGGATGAGCAAGCGTGGCAGCAATTTTTTATGAGTCGCCATATTAATATAGATATTCTCACTCTGAACGCGATGCACAAAGCCTATGGAGGAAATGCGAAAGCAATGGGTATCCTCTGCGGTGCAATTCTAGAAGATTTTGATGGAGATATGGTAGCTTATTGGCGGAATAATAATGGCGATCTGTTGGTTAAGGCTGATTTAGAAAACTTAGTAACCAGTCAGTTTCAGCGTCTCCAAGAACTTAACTCAGAAGCCTATCAACTCCTCTGCCGTTTGGGATGCTATCGCTATCAGGATGTGCCGACTGTCCCGACTGAGGGATTATTGTGTTTGTTGTGGGATGTGCCAGAAGGACAGCGCAGACGAGTTATTGAATCTTTGCGAAATCGTTCTTTGGTAGAGTTTAATAATGGAGAATATTGGTTGCATCCGATGATTCGGGCTGAGGCGATCGCGCGGCTGAGAGCAAGTGAAAATTGGGCTGAGGCGAATCGCAAAGCAGCAGAGTTTTGGACAGAGGGTGTTAAGACAGTTGAAACTATACAAGATGCAATGAAAGCTTTTGAGGCTTACTATCAGTATGTTACTATTAGTAAATTCGAGTGGGCTGGTGAGGTACTTATAAAAGAGAGGAAAAATAAATGGTCTGAATGGAAAACAGGTGAATATTTTGCCAGGAGCCTTTATAAATTAGGCATATTACAATCTACTATAAAAGCAATTAGCTTGATTATTCACGAATTAAAACCTAGTTATAATCTTAGCCTGATTTATAATACATTAGGTAATTTATATTGGCTGACAGGTGATATTCAGCAAGCCCTTCAATCTCATCAAGAAGCTTTGGTATTAGCAGATGAAATTATTAAGTTTAATAATGTGGTCGCTCATGAAATAATGTTAGAAAAAATAAAATTTTATTCTGTTTTTAACATTGGTTGTTGTTACCTTTATTTGGGGGAAACAAAAGAAGCTGTAGAGATTTTAGAACAAGTTAGACTAACTGCGGGAAAAACTAATCATAAGCGACTTGCCATACAAGCATCATGCTGTTTAGCTTTTTTGTACTCAGAGATGGGTTTTAAGCAAAAAGCACTTCAGTTGGCTCTGCCTATTTACAACGAAGTTATTACCCCTGAATGGGGTGCTTGGAGTGCTGGAAATAGCTTGTTTTTTCTAGGATTAACATATAAAAATACCACCGAATATGAAACCTCTAAACTTATGTATGAACGGGCTATTTTTCTTGCAAAAAATAGTTTTTTTATTGTCATTGAAGCCAAGGCTCTTTATGGTCTAAGTAGTCGGACATAAATAAACAACGCTGTGTAAAGAAAAATTAAATAGGTAAGAAGAAAGCACCTCCTCATAGATCAAAAACCAAACTATTCGGAATGGAAACGATATCTTTGTACTTCATA